>DRMS01000279.1 GCA_011322515.1 Leucothrix mucor | reverse complement strand
TTTAGATTCAGCGCCAACAACAAACGCTGTATTAAATCACCTGCAACAACAAATCGCCCCAAGGCTAGATAATTGCGGCAATAATGAAATCAAGCAATTTCTACGCGCTCTATCAGGAAAGTTCGTCCCCGCAGGCCCAAGTGGCGCGCCAACACGCGGTCGTTTAGATGTACTCCCCACAGGACGCAATTTTTACTCCGTTGATACCCGTTCCATCCCCACTCGCACCGCTTATGAATTAGGACAAAAATCAGCGGACCAGCTCATTATGCGTCATTTACAACAGCATGGAGATTATCCTAAAACACTAGGCTTATCGGTCTGGGGAACTTCCACTATGCGTACAGGCGGCGATGATATTGCACAAGCTTTTGCCTTAATGGGCGTAGAACCTATTTGGGAAGCGTTTAGTGGACGGGTGATTGATTTTAAAGTAATTCCCGCAATGCAATTAAATCGTCCGCGCGTGGATGTCACCCTGCGTATTTCTGGTTTTTTCCGCGATGCTTTTCCTAATGTGATGCGTTTATTTGATAGTGCAGTACAAGTCATTGCAGATTATGAAGACCCCGCAGGGCTTAATCCTATTCGTGATCAGATTCAAAAAGATCAGGCATTATTAGAACAAAAAGGCTTAGATAAACAACAAGCGCGTAAACAAGCAGGCTTTCGTGTATTTGGTTCTAAACCAAACAGCTACGGCGCAGGTTTGCAGGGATTAATTGATGAGCGTTGTTGGGATGATAAGGAAGACCTTGCCGCCGCTTATGTTAATTGGGGTGGCTATGCCTATAGTCAGCAACAAAAAGGGGATGAAATTGGCGAAAATGCACAGGCACTGTTTGAACATCGTCTGGCAGGGTTAGAAGTCGTGGTACAAAATCAAGATAATCGTGAGCATGATCTACTCGATTCAGATGATTATTACCAGTTTCAAGGGGGGATGAGTAATGCGATTCAGGTATTAAGTGGTGAAGCTCCTCAAGTTTATCATGGCGATCACTCCAATCCCGAAGCCCCTAAAATCCGCACTTTAGAAGAGGAATTAAACCGAGTTATCCGCGCTCGTGTACTCAATCCTAAATGGATTAAGGGCATGCAACGCCACGGCTATAAAGGTGCGTTTGAAATGGCAGCAACGGTTGATTATTTGTTTGCCTATGATGCAACTACTTCTTTAATCAAAGATTATCAGTACGAGAACGTGACGGATTGTTATTTGCTGGAAGAAAAAAATAAAACCTTCCTAGAAGAAAATAATCCGCAAGCGATGAAAGAAATGGCAGAGCGCTTATTAGAAGCAATACAACGGGGCTTATGGGAAAATCCACTGGAATATCAGAATAAAATAGAAAATATACTATTAGAGCTTGATGAGCGCGAGGAAAATTCTCTATAAAGTAGGAGCAAAAAAATAAGTCAGAATCGGGATGTTATTTCATGCACATTCCTTAAAAGTCTTGCCGCGCAAGAACAAAGTAACCGTTCACCTACTCCCTGATAATCTGCCATTTCTGCGTTGAAAAATAATCATTTACACTTGTAAACTCACATTTTTCGCCTTGAAGTGACAGATTTCAGGGGGCATCTGAACGGTTATAGAACAAAGACCTGCCCCTGCCCTATTCTTTAAGTGAATTAAAATAACGACTTATTTTTACAATCAATAAAATCATTAGCCAAGAAATTATCATTGTTATTAATGTATGACTAAAAAAATGATCGCCAATGATCATTTTGTAATTTCCAATTGTCCAGCCAATAGCAAGGGTAGAAATAAGTGCAATTTTTTTATTTCTTCTGCTTGTAAATAGGAAAAACAATGACATTAAGGCAAAACCGCCACTGGCATGACCTGCGGGGTAGCATCTTATATTTTCTGTTTGATGAAATGTATCAGGGTATTTTGATAAGACGGTGACATAGGGGTAGTTGCCTCCATAGCGCTTAATATCTGTTGGGCAAGGTACATTGGTTGTTGCTTTTAGTAAGCCAATAAATAACGGCACAGTAAGACACGACACTAAGACAATCACTAAACCTTTTTTGTAATGCATAATAATGGGATGCCACCGAAAGAATAACAAACTAATCAGTACCGCAATCACAAATAAGATATATAACTTTTTAATCCCATCGTAAAATATGAGTTTAGGCAGGACTGCATTCTTATCTAAAATCCATTGATGTGTATTAAAATTATAAAAATAATCCTGAATAATAATATCAAGCGGGGTAAATTCAAAAAGTAAAAATGATAACAATAATAGAATCATTAACCCGATAGATTTAGTTATCATTTTTGTATCCAATAATATCCATATTCTTATCATACACTTTAGATTCAATTTCCATTAATCCTAAGAGGGTATGAAATATATTATCATGGGATAATTTTTTATGACTTTGTTGTTTAAACTCTGTAATATTCATTTCACTTTTTTCAAAACGATTGCCAAACCACATAATCATCGGTACGTGTATCTGTTCATCAGGTGCAATCATATAGGGTAAACCATGTAAATACAGATTATTTTCACCTAATGATTCACCGTGATCACTGACATAAAACAGGGTTGTTTCAAATTGATTGTCATTGGTTTTTAAGAGTTTAATCGTTTTTGATAAAAAATAGTCGGTATAGAGCAGTGCATTATCATAAGTATTGATAATCTCTTTTTGTGTGCATTGTTCTAGTTGATTGGTTTCGCATATAGGCGTAAATTTCTCAAATGCCTTAGGGTATCGTTTGAAATAAGCAGGCCCATGATTACCCATTTGATGCAATACAATAAAAATATCCCCCGTAGGATGGCTGTTGATATAGCTTTGTAAGTTAGCAAGCATACCTTCATCCCGACACTCAATATCACAAATAGGATTGATACTCGGTGATTTGTAGTCGATCTCCCCTATCCTGTCAGCAACCCCTTTGGAGCTTGAGTTATTATCTAACCAAAGCACATTAACCCCCACCCGTTTTAATAGATCTAAGAGATTTTCAGTCGATACACCTTTGATCTTGCTAAAATCAGAACGTCCATAGATAGAAAACATACACGGTACTGAATGGGCGGTTGACGTGCCACAAGACCAAACATTATCAAAATTAAGGATATTTTCCTTTTCTAATAATGGATTAGTTTTTCTATTATAACCATTAAGGGAAAAATGATCCGCCCTTGCTGTTTCACCCACCACAAAAACAATCAGTTTCCGATATTTATTATCAGATACAATCTTAGCATCCAAAGCAATTGGTTTTAAAGCGGTTGAACTAGACTTAAACAAACCATTGATATATTTAATGCTCGAATAAATATAATAAGAAGGGTTAGCATAAAACCTTAATGGCTTATGCTCTCGGAAAAATGAAGCATAAAAGCTACTCATGCTAAGAATTAAGGCAATAGATAATAACAATGCCCCACTAAATAATATAAAATTTGATAAAACTGATTTTTTAAATGAGGTTTGTATGATGTTAGCTTTATAAATGAAGAAAGAAGGTAAAACACCTAGTAATAAAAAATAAATAGCTTGTTTTAAAGACAATAAATCTAACGCTTCATTTTTATCTGTTTTTATAATATTATCTATCATAAAACCATCAATCACTACATGATAAGTATCCATAAAATAAGCAGCGAATGATGAAGCAAGCAATATAAGAATAAGAATCGGTTTTAGCGTTCGATTAAAACAAACTAATGAAAATATAATGACATTAATACAAATAAACAAGATAATAAGTGAAACTAAAAATATATTATTATCAAAACCAATAGGATAAACTTTTAGTATATTTTTAACAAAGGTTAAATTCCCAAATAACATTAGAAACACGGATGTTATAAGAATTAGTTTGCTACTGGTAATTTTCATAGTGATTTTTTATTATGTAATAGGTGGATGAACAGTATAACTCCTATTTATAACGGATTCTGTTGGTGTTTGATAATATATCACCTTTTTGCGTAAATTAAAGCGGGACAGGCTTGCGTAGGTTGGGTTAGGTTAGCTTGCCGAGCTAGTGAGGCAACGTAACCCAACAGATTTTAAGATTAATTGTTGGG
>DRMS01000278.1 GCA_011322515.1 Leucothrix mucor | reverse complement strand
GGTAAAAATTCCAGTGTTTCAATAGGCTGATCTATAATCGCTGATAACAGGAGAATCGCGCTCTTGCTATCTTCCAGCAGATATTTGAACACGACATCATAAATGGGGTTGGCAATTTGCATCTGTGACTCCTTTAGTTGAATGGGAGTATAGCTAAGTTTTGGATGACGAGGCGGGAATATTTTGGGAGTTGCTTAGACAATTAAGCTAGTAGCTGTCAATATGGGATACAAAGAAAAGAACCAAACACACTGAAAAGGCTGCCCAAGGACTAAGAAATCTACTGCAAATTCCATAAACCTCATAATCTTTACTTATTGAGGCTACCAGTTTAAGGCGGGACAGTTCATGTTTCTGCTATTCACCCGCACCCTTCGACAAGCTCAGGAAGCGGTGTCCTGAGTCTACCGAAGGGCTAGCTCTCTGGGCTTGTCGAAGGGTGCGGGTTATTTGCCATGACGTTACTTGTCCCGCCTTAACTTGGTAGCCCTTATTGAAATCGTCAAGTAGCCCTACTATTAACCTCTTTCAACAAACCCAACTTATAAAGTTTCTAAAATTTTCATTCCGACTCTAGTTTTCAAGTAGCCACTTAGCCACATTATTACCCTCCCCCTCATCTTTATTTATCTGACCTCTATCCATCAAGTAGAATTAAAATTGCCAGAAAGCTTCTAAATCATTACAATCCTCTGCATCCTTCATAAGGTAGTTGGCAACTATTCGTTATTCTCAAGATATTTTATCAGGATAACGAGGTGAAAAGTGCAAACTACTTTTCTTGCTAATGAAGGATGCCCAATCTTCCGTAATAAACAGGTACTCAGGATTATTTTCAATGGATTTTAATTATCTCGATATTGGTATTGTCGTTCTTATTCTGCTTACCGCCTTAGTGGGTTTGGTTCAGGGGTTTGTTTGGATGACAATCTTTCTGGTTACTTGGGTGGCTGCGATTTTTCTTTCTGTCACTTATTCGGGTGAATTAGCGCAAGCACTTCCCTTCAACCTATCGAGTGAGTTGATACAAACAGGTTTGGCTGCCTTGCTTATATTTCTAGGTGTCCTACTCACTGGAGCCTTGATTAATTTTCTTTTTGGCAAAGCAATCAGTGTCATTGGTATCGGTGCTATAGATCGAATTTTTGGGGCTGCTCTTGGTGTTGCTCTTGGTGCGCTTATTTTATCGTTATTAACTATTTTAGCAGGGATGACTCCATTACCCGATCAACAACTGTGGAAAACATCAACTTTAGTACCTAAACTGGAAGAAGCCGCATCATGGGTAAAATCATTTGTCCCGCCCGAATTTGATGAATATTTACAACTACCCGCAGAACCAGAACCTGCAACATAACGAGCAAATTACATGTGTGGAATTATAGGTATTGTTAGTCAGGAGCCTGTGAACCAAGCAATTTTTGATGGTTTATCAGTACTTCAACACCGAGGACAAGATGCCGCTGGAATTGTTACCAGTGATGGAAAACGTCTTTATAGCCAGCGTGATAACGGCTTAATTAGCAATGTGTTTCATTCGCAACACATGCTGATGTTACAGGGCAATATGGGAATTGGTCATGTACGCTACCCAACCGCAGGATCATCCTCTGCATCTGAAGCACAACCTTTCTATGTCAATTCTCCCTACGGCATAACGATGGCACATAATGGTAATCTTACTAATGATGCCGAGCTTAAAAAAGAAATGTTCCGCCAAGATCGTCGCCATATTAATACGGATTCTGACTCTGAAATCCTACTCAATATCTTTGCTCAAGAGCTACAAAAACAAGATGTTTATCGCATTAAACCCGAGAATGTTTTTGAAGCCGTATCAGGCGTTCATAAGCGCTGTCTTGGTGCTTATGCAGTCACTGCAATGATTACTCGTGATGGCTTAGTAGGATTTCGTGACCCTAACGGTATCCGTCCCTTAATCTATGGTAAACGCACAACTAAAAATGGAAAAATTAGCCATATACTTGCCTCTGAAAGCGTCTCCCTGTTGACGCAGGGCTATGAAATCGTCAGAGATATTGAACCTGGTGAAGCCATTTATATTACCTTCAAGGGCGAGGTTCATACTAAACAGTGTGCTGATAACCCTCAATACAATACCTGCATCTTCGAATACGTCTACTTTGCCCGTCCTGATTCTATTATTGATGATGTCTTTGTCCACAAGGCACGGATGAGAATGGGGCATAAATTAGCTGAAAAAGTGAAAAAAGAATGGGGCGATCATGATATCGATGTCATTGTGCCAATTCCCGATACCAGCCGCACCTCTGCTTTAGAAATGGCAATGACACTAGGGCTCCCTTATCGAGAAGGCTTTGTTAAAAATCGCTATATAGCACGTACTTTTATTATGCCAGGACAAGCTAAGCGTAAAAAATCAGTGCGTCAAAAACTTGTCCCTATTGAGCTTGAATTCAAAAATAAAAATGTGATGTTAGTCGATGACTCGATTGTGCGTGGAACGACTTCACAAGAAATTGTTCAGATGGTAAGAGATTCAGGCGCTAAAAATGTTTATTTTGCCTCTGCATCCCCTGCTATTCGATACCCTAATATTTATGGTATCGATATGCCCGTTGCTAAAGAGTTAATCGCACATGGACGAACAGAGTCAGAGGTTGCTGATGCGATAGGAGCAGATAGGCTAGTTTTTCAAGAACTGGAGGATTTGATAGACTGTATTTCAGAGGGCAATCCTAAACTAACCCATTTTGACTGTTCTGTCTTCACAGGTGAATATATTACAGGTGAAACAGAAGACTATTTTAATCAACTAAGAGAACGACGAAGTGATGCTGCAAAAGAAAATAAAAATAATGAAATGGCTCCTCTTGACCTTGTTTCTAACGACTAGTCTGAGCGTGGTTTCTGTTCATTCCGCTCAAGAAAATAGGCAAGATATGGTTCCAAGGAATTATTTTGCTCCCGTTATGGATGATTTAGCACAACGTTTTAGCCAATATTCCTCCGAATATGTTGTCATCATTCATGCTTCTGAGCAAAAGCAATATTTATTGCATAATGGAATGATCATTAAGCAATACATTATATCCACATCAGAGTATGGTCTTGGTAGTAAAGCAGGTAGCGATAAAACACCACTTGGTGTACATATTGTCAAACAGAAATATGGAAACAATGCAAAAATAGGCACTATTTTTAGAGCGCGTGCGAATACAGGTAGGGTTGCTAAAATTCTTACCGAAGTAGGAAAGCGTAGTAAGGCTGATAATGTAACCACGCGTATTCTTTGGCTATCAGGGCTTGAAAAAGGGAAAAATAAGGGGGGCAAGGTCGATTCTCATCGTCGCTATATTTATATTCATGGTACCGATGAGGAAGGACGCTTAGGCTCACCCGCATCACATGGTTGTATTCGTATGAATAATCAGGATGTTATTGATCTTTACCAAACTATCCCTGTGGGCACTTTAGTTGTTATTCTTCCTTAGGAATGAGCACGGAATAACTTCCCGAAGTTCTAACGCAGAATTTTTATTTCAGATTGGATAAACTCATAGGGCGCATAGTCACTCTACAGGCTACCAGTTTAAGGTGGGACAGTTACTGTTTCTGCTATTCACCCGCACCTTCGACAAGCTCAGGAAGCGGTGTCCTGAGTCTACCGAAGGGGCGGTGTCCTGAGTCTACCGAAGGGCTAGTTCCCTGAGCTTGTCGAAGGGTGCGGGTTGTTTGCTATGACTTTACTTGTCCCACCTTAAGTTGGTAGCCACTCTAGGCAACGAATGAGATCATCCAAGCTGGGATAAAAAAGTATAGGCTACTTTTTATTTTTAATGAAGAATGCCTATCTTTAATGCAAATAACTGCATGTATTAAAATAGAGATCGAAACAATGAAAGCGCATCTTAAACTATCCATTATGGGAATACTCAGTCTGATCTTTTTAATTTCCTGCCAAGATAAAAAGACCGTAACAAATCCAAAACCCAAATCTTCACCTATTGGCACTTACACGGAATGCAAAGATCCTCGCCCTGAAGTCTGTACAAAAGAGTTTCGACCTGTCTGTAGCAAAGTCGATACAGGTGTTCGTTGCGTGACAACACCCTGCCCATCGACTGAGAATAAAACCTACTCTAATGCCTGTACCGCTTGTGCAGAACCTAAAGTTTATGGTTTTTGGAAAAATGCTTGTCTTGAATAACTAATGTATTCATAAATAAAAAAACTATTAAGTCAAATGGTTAACTGTAGAGACGTTGCGTGCAACACCTCTACAGATATTTTGCAATTGTTCTGCTTTAAGCTGACAACCGAATAATTGAAGCATAAAACATTAATCTAAAATCCTTTTATCAAGCAAATACTGATGCCTATCTGATTCTATTCTATACTATTATCTTCCTGTAACCGATTCATCATTAAAAACTCAACCATGAAACTATTTCCTATTATATTAGCCGCGGGTAAAGGCACTCGCATGTATTCAGAGCTTCCTAAAGTCTTGCATACTATTGGTGGGCAACCGATGTTGCAGCATGTGATTGCTAGTTGCCAAACTTTATTATCGACGAGTAACAGCCTAGGCAATATCACTGTTGTCTACGGACACGGCGGCGAGCTGGTTAAGGAAACCATTGCGAATGATCATATTAATTGGGTGGTACAAGCAGAACAAAAAGGCACAGGTCATGCGGTTGATCAAGCACGGGATTTGATGGATGATGATTGTGTGGTGATTATTGCCTATGGTGATGTACCGCTGATTAAAGCGGATACTTTACAAGCACTTGTCGATGCGTTACATCATGCTGATTTAACCGTATTAACCACCGTACTGGATGACCCGTCTGGATATGGTCGCATTGTTAGAAATGAGCAAGGTACTATTCAAGGCATTACCGAAGATAAAGATGCAGATGCAAAAACTAAAAAGATAGCTGAGATCAATACAGGCTTTATCGCCGCCAAAGGTAAAGATCTTAAGCGTTGGTTATCCCTACTAAGCCCTGACAATGCGCAAGGTGAATACTACTTAACAGATTGTATTGCTTCAGCTGTGGCAGAAGGCGGCAATGTTGACGCGGTTCGTTGTGATAATGCAATGGAAGTGCAAGGAGTCAATGACCGTACCCAACAAGCACAACTTGAACGTGAATATCAAAAAGAACAAGCGAATAAATTAATGCTGGCAGGTGTTTCACTGGCAGATCCTGCTCGCATTGATATTAGAGGCAAGTTGCACGTTGGCAAAGATGTCTTTATTGATGTGAATACCATCTTTACTGGTGAGGTAACATTGGGAAACAATGTCACCATTGAAGCAGGTTGTGTGATTACCGCATCAATCATTGCCGATAATGCAACCATTAAGCCCCATTCAGTCCTAGAAAACGCTTATGTAGGTGAACATTGTCATGTCGGTCCCTTTGCAAGATTACGCCCTAATGCCGTCTTAAAAGCCAATGCCAAAGTTGGTAATTTTGTTGAAATCAAAAAATCCATTATTGGCGAGGGCAGTAAAGTAAGCCATTTGTCCTATATTGGTGATACTAAAATGGGTTCAAATGTTAATATTGGCGCAGGAACCATTACCTGCAATTACGATGGTGCCAACAAATTTGAAACCATTATTGGAAATGATGCCTTTATCGGATCAGACTCACAGTTAGTTGCCCCTGTAGAGATTGGAGATGGTGCTACCATTGGTGCTGGTTCAACAATTACTAAAAACACACCTGCTAATGAATTGACATTCAGTCGTGCCAAGCAAGTGACTATTAAGGGCTGGAAGCGTCCAGTCAAACAAACTAAAAAATAAGGAACGTGTACGGAATAACTTCCCGAAGTTCTAACGCAGAATTTTTATTTCAGATTGGATGAACTGATGAGGCGCATAGTCACTCTACGCAACGAATGAGATCATCCAAGCTGAGATAAAAAGGCAAGTTAGAGATCGGGAAGTTGTTTCGTGCTCGTTCCTAAGATTCAGAGGAATACCTATGTGTGGCATTGTCGGCGCAATCGCGCAACGACCCGTAACAGAAATACTATTAGAAGGTTTACGACGTTTAGAATATCGCGGTTATGACTCGGCAGGCGTGGCATTATTAGATGCGGACAACCTAATTCAGCGTACTAGAGCCTTAGGTCGTGTAATTGCACTTGAAGAAAAATTACAGCAACAATCCACACAAGGAACCGTTGGTATTTCGCATACACGCTGGGCAACCCACGGTGAGCCAGCCGAGCGTAATGCGCACCCACATATGAGTAGTGATCGTGTCGCCGTGGTGCATAATGGCATTATTGAAAACTATGAAGCATTACGTGAGCAACTAATTGCCAAAGGCTATGAATTCAAATCAGAAACGGATACCGAAGTCATCGCTCATCTTATTGATGCAAACCTTGCAACCGAATCGTCCTTATTTGATGCGGTAAAAGCAACCCTTAAACATTTACGTGGCGCTTATGCCTTGGGGGTTATATCACCTCTTGAGCCAGATACGTTGATTGCGGTACGTGAAGGCAGTCCTTTAATTATTGGCATGGGTCTAGGAGAGCATTTTATAGGTTCAGATGTACAAGCAATGCTCCCTGTTACCAATCGCTTTATTTATTTGGAAAATGGAGATTTAGTAAAACTATCTCGCTATGAGATTGAAATATTTGATGCCCAAGGTAATGCGGTTGAAAGACCGATTATCGAATCAAAAGCTTGTTCACTAGATTCTGATCTAGGTGAATTTCGCCACTATATGCATAAAGAAATTCATGAACAACCTCAAGCGGTGCAAAAAACCTTAGAAGGTCGCTTAGGTCGAGATCGTATTAATCAATGTATCGAAGGCGAACATGTTTTAGAAACATTGGAACAGGTAAAAGAAGTACATATTATCGCCTGTGGAACCAGCTATCACGCAGGGTTAACCGCTCGTTACTGGTTAGAAAGCATGACCGACTTACCCTGCAGTGTGGAAGTTGCTAGTGAATATCGCTATCGTCGTCAACCGAAACGTGATGGTGTTTTATTTGTCACCATCTCCCAATCAGGAGAAACGGCTGACACCTTAGCAGCGTTGGAAAAAGCCAAAGAAAATAATGCCCTCGCAACACTGACCATTTGTAATGTTCCTGAAAGCTCTTTAATTCGTGAGTCAGATTTTTCATTGCTCACGGTGGCAGGCGCAGAAATTGGCGTGGCATCAACCAAAGCCTTTACGACACAATTGGTTTGTTTACAGTTACTCATTGGCATGTTGGCACAAGCGCATGGTGATAAGCTACAGGTAGTAGAAAATATTGTCAGTAATCTAAAAAAATTACCCATTTTAGTAGAACGAGCAATTGAGCAAGAAAAAGAAATTGAACAATTAGCGGAGCATTTTGTTGAAAAAAATCATGCGCTCTTTTTGGGTCGGGGCGACCAATACCCTATCGCAATGGAAGGCGCACTCAAACTTAAAGAACTCTCTTATATCCATGCAGAAGCCTATCCTGCTGGTGAATTAAAGCATGGACCATTAGCATTGGTTGACAGTGAAATGCCCATTATTGCTGTTGCACCCAATACTCACTTAATTGAAAAATTAAAATCCAATTTAGAAGAAGTCCGCTCGCGTGGTGGCGTACTGTATATATTTGCTGATAAAAATGCAGGCATAGAAGCAAAAGACAATCTGCATATTATTGAAATGGATGAAGTACCTGAAATTTTAGCACCCATTGTTTATACCATTCCTTTGCAGTTGCTGTCTTATCATGTTGCTGTTTTTAAAGGAACAGACGTCGATAAACCAAGGAATTTGGCTAAGTCGGTAACGGTTGAGTAATCAGGCTATCAACTTAAGGGCATATTATTACCCACAAATCTCACAACCGCAGTAGATGGCTACCAACTTAAGGCGGGACAAGTAACGTCATGGCAAATAACCCACACCCTTCGACAAGCTCAGGGAACTAGCCCTTCGGTAGACTCAGGACACCGTTTCCTGAGCTTGTCGAAGGATGCAGGTGAATAGCAGAAACGTAAACTATCCCGCCTTAAACTGGTAGCCGTATTAATCTATGATAAGAGTCACCAACAGAATCCGTTATAAACAGGAATGCTCGATATGCATTCCTACGCTAGAGCGATGGGAACGAGGGTTAGCAAACAGAATATAAAGGGGAAGATCCTTT
>DRMS01000277.1 GCA_011322515.1 Leucothrix mucor | reverse complement strand
GGCACGGATATTGTCCGTGTAGAGCGCATAGAAAGGGCGTTGGCGCGGAATCCTGAGGCTTTTTCACGGCGTGTTTTGCATCCTAATGAATTAGAAATTTTCATTCATCATCAACAGCCTTGTGCCTATTTAGCAAAGCGCTTTGCGGCTAAAGAAGCGCTTTCTAAAGCATTAGGAACAGGAATAGCCAAAGGTGTTAGCTTTCAAGAAATAGAAGTTAAAAATGATGCCTTGGGGCGACCCTTATTGGAGTTACATAAACACACAAAAGCAATTGCAGATAGCATGGGCGTGGTTACTAGCTTTTTAACCTTGGCTGATGAAAAACACTATGCAATTGCTTATGTGGTCTTAGAAGGTGAAGAGTAAATGAAAAGCTATCAAACCATTGAGTCATTAATTGGCAATACGCCATTAGTGCGTTTACAGCACTTAAGCGGAGAAACCAGTAATACGTTGCTCGTAAAATTAGAAGGTGATAACCCTGCGGGATCAGTCAAAGATCGTGCCGCATTGAGCATGATCAATCTAGCAGAACAGCGTGGAGATATTAAAGCAGGTGATACATTAATCGAAGCAACCAGCGGGAATACAGGGATAGCATTGGCTATGTCAGCAGCCATTCGTGGCTATAATATGATATTGCTGATGCCTGATACCCTGAGCCATGAGCGTCGAGCTTCAATGAAAGCCTATGGTGCAGAGTTGATATTAGTTTCTAAAGAGCAGGGGGGCATGGAAGGCGCGCGTGATATTGCGGAGAAAATGCAAGCCGATGGTAAAGGCTATTTGCTGGATCAATTTTCAAATCCTGATAATTATCAAGCGCATATTGATACAACAGGACCCGAAATTTGGCGAGATACTAACGGTGAAGTAACCCACTTTGTCAGTGCAATGGGGACAACAGGAACCATCACAGGGGTGGGGATTTATTTAAAACAACAAAATCCTAACGTGCAAATCGTTGGTGTAGAACCGCTAGGAGATGATGACGATATACCAGGTATTCGCCGTTGGACAGCAGACTATGTACCCGCTATTTTTGCCCAAGCAAAAGTTGATCAAACCATTGATATGACACAAAAAGAAGCCGAAGATACCATGCGTGCTTTAGCAACAGAAGAAGGGATATTTTGTGGCGTATCAGCAGGAGGAGCAGTTGCTGCGGCGTTGCAGTTATCGCAGACGGTGGAAAATGCGACTATTGTGACCATTATTCCTGATCGTGGTGATCGTTATATTTCTACTGGAGTATTTCCTGCGTAATAAACTGGGTTGGTTTAATATAACTGTCGAGTCCGATAGATCATTAACGACTAGGAATATCCAGACCAACTTCCTTGCGCACGCATTGCTTAAGCGCGGTAGGTCGGCTAAGCGCGGTAGGTCGGCTAAGATGCGCATTTCACAAAGCTAAAATTCAAGATTAATCTGTCCGCACATCGCCAGCCGACAATATAAACATTTTAATCTTTTTGATTTGAATTCAAAACAATATCAGCTACCCCAATCTTTGGAATAAACACCTTTTTTGACTAAGGAATGAAAGGTTGAATAAGACCATTGTTCTACGTTATTTACAAAACCGTGTTTTACAGGGTTAAAATGACAATAATCCATATGTCGTTGATAATCTAATTCATCACGGATTG
>DRMS01000276.1 GCA_011322515.1 Leucothrix mucor | reverse complement strand
TTTAGGTTATTAGGGACTTTAAAGCAGATTACGCATGGTAGCAGAGCAGAGACTAATCCGCTATGATACGCGCCTTGAATTACTTATCTGAATTGCAAACCATTTCAGATAAGGAGCGTGCACGGAATAACTTCCTGAAGTTCTAACGCAGAATTTTTATTTCAGATTGGATGATCTCATGAGGCACATAGTCACTCTATGCAACGAATGAGATCATCCAAGCTGGGATAAAAAAGCAAATTAGAGATCGGGAAGTTGTTTTGTGTATGTTCCTTAAGTAACCCTCAATCTTAAAAATAAACTAACTCTATCAGCAAGAAGGGCAACCTCGTGAAACTAGTATCAATGAAACAATTTACACTTTTATTCTTCTCTTTCTTTATGTTATTTGCTGGCTGTAATGCACAGGATACTACAACCAAACAGGCAACAGAAAAAGAGACTAAATCAAACCCATCAGGAGAAAAAATGTCTGCTAATCCAATTATCAAAATGGTAACAAACAAGGGAACGATCACAATTGAGCTTAATGCTGAAAAAGCACCGATCTCAGCTAAAAACATGGTTAATTATGTAAAAGATGGATTTTACGATGGCTTGATTTTCCATCGTGTTATTCCTGGCTTTATGATTCAAGGGGGTGGCATGAAGCCTGATATGAGCGAAAAGCCCACTAAAAGTCAAATTCAAAACGAAGCCAATAATGGTCTTAAAAATGATCGTGGCACCTTAGCAATGGCACGTACCAATATTCCACACTCAGCCTCATCACAGTTCTTTATTAATTTAAAAAATAATGATTTTCTTAATCATAGTAGCGAAACACCACAAGGCTGGGGTTATGCTGTCTTTGGTAAAGTAACAGAAGGCATGGATATTGTTGATGAAATTGCTAAGGTTAAAACGGGGAATCATGGCGGTCACGCTGATGTGCCTATGGAAGCCGTTATTATTGAGAAAATGACGATTGTTGAGTAAGGTTTAAATGTCTTTCGCAAAGGCTTATTTTATGCCTTTGCGAAAGCTCCTTATTTCTTGATGAGCACTCTTTTTAATAAATTCACTTCAGCAGAAGTCGCTATCGTTTTTGATGCTTATCCGCCAGAGATAAGCAATAAACTATTTCTACTACGCCAATTGATTTTTGATGTTGCTGATGATTTGATCGTAACAGGTGGCTTAACTGAAATGCTTAAATGGGGTCAACCCAGCTATCTGACAAAATCTAAAAGTGGTACCACGATCCGCATTGATCAGGTTAAATCAGAGCCAACTCAATACGCGCTCTATTTTCATTGCCAAACAACCCTTGTTGAAACGTTTCGCCAACTATTCCCTGATACATTTACCTACTCTGGAAATCGTGCCATTTTGTTGAATACTCAAGATAAGCTAGCTGAAGATGAATTACGTCAGTGCATAGAAATGGCATTGACTTATCATATCAATAAGCCCTAAACTTCACTTATGAATGACATCGTATACACAATTATCAGGCATAAACGCTGGCTACTGCTTCAACACAGCAAAGTAGCCCTATTGTAATTTTATTTATCTAAATTTTTGCTGGCTGCCTGATATAGCTAGCATTGAATTTCCTCCTCTCTGATACCCTCTTATCTCGCAATCAGCCTCACTCCAAGAGCAAGGCACCATGCGAGATCCAATTCAGCAATCAAACATATTATCAGGCATTTTATTCGCGTTAAGCGGTACCGCTTTATTTTCAATTAAACCCATTATTATTAAATTAGCTTACCAAAGTGGCACAGAAGAGCTTGAGGCAATTACATTGCTTACTCTGCGAATGCTATTTGCATTACCTTTTTATCTCCTTATCGGCTGGCTAATGTTGAAACAGCATAAATCAGCTAAAAATAATATCAATACCCGTTTATTACTTGGCATATCAGCTACTGGTTTTTGTGGATATTATCTTGCTGCCTATCTTGATATATGGGGATTACAGTATATTAGCGCCCAATTAGAACGCATGATGCTATTTGTTTACCCTACGATTGTTGCACTTCTTGCTTTTATCTTTTTTAAGCAACGCATAACGCTCAATATGATAATAGCAACCCTGCTGACCTATGCAGGAATTGTGGTTATGTACTATCAGGAAAGCCTATTGGCAGCAACGCATATTAGCAAAGGAATGATCCTGATTGGATTGGCTGCATTGAGCTTTGCTTTTTATATGGTATTTAGTAAAGGGTATATTCAGAACATTGGTAGCCGTTTATTTACTAGCCTTGCCATGCTGTCATCATCGGTATTTATTTTTATTCATTTTTTAATTAGTCAACCACTTGAAAGTCTGATTGTCAGTAGGGAGCTTTACCTGATTATTGCAATCATCGCCATTCCCTGCACAGTGATCCCAAGCTTTTTGATTAGTGAAGCTATTGCTCGAATTGGTCCCTCAAAAACCAGTATTGCGAATGGCAGTGGTCCAATGATTACTTTAATTGCGGCAATTAGTATTTTAGGAGAGCCATTTTCGATGATTTATCTACTTGGTATGGGGCTGATTATAGTGGGTGTTTATTTGCTTTCTAAACAGAATTAAGGGCTACCAATTTAACATGGGACAGTTGCTTGGCTGGAATGGT
>DRMS01000275.1 GCA_011322515.1 Leucothrix mucor | reverse complement strand
TAAGCCATCTGTATGTTGATAACGCGGCAATGCAATTAGTAAAAGAACCCAAACAGTTTGACGTGATGGTTACAGGCAATCTGTTTGGTGATATTTTATCAGATGCAGCGGCGATGTTGACAGGTTCAATTGGCATGTTGCCATCCGCATCATTAAACGCAAATGGTATGGGCATGTATGAACCCATTCATGGCTCTGCACCTGATATTGCAGGGCAGAATGTAGCGAATCCATTAGCAACGATTATGTCTGTTAGCATGATGCTACGTTATTCTCTGGATCATGCAGAACTCGCGGATAAAATTGATGCGGCGGTTGATAAAGTACTAGCTCAAGGCTACCGTACGTTAGATATTTTTGTTGATGGTATGCAGTTAGTGGGTACAGATGCAATGGGCGATGCGGTTATAGCAGCGCTTAAAGATTAGAAAGGTTTAAATAAAATGAAAACATATGATGTAGCGGTTGTTGGAGCAACAGGCGCAGTAGGTGAAGTAATGCTGTCAATATTGGCAGAACGTGATTTTCCTGTAGGAACAGTGTATGCACTAGCAAGTGAGCGCTCGGCAGGAAAGCGAGTTTCGTTTGGTGATAAAACATTGGTCGTTGAAGATCTGGCTGAATTTGATTTTTCTAAAGTACAGATTGGTTTATTTTCACCAGGTGGTGCTATTTCTAAGGTCTACGCACCCATTGCTGCAAAAGCAGGCTGTGTGGTTATCGATAATACGTCTGAATTTCGTTACGAAGATGATATTCCGCTTGTTGTGCCTGAGGTGAATCCACATGCGGTTGCTGATTATACTAACCGTGGAATTATCGCTAATCCGAATTGTTCTACCATTCAGATGCTAGTGGCTTTAAAACCCATCCATGATGCCGTCAAAATAACGCGGATTAATGTAGCTACCTATCAGGCTGTTTCAGGATCAGGAACTCCCGCCATTGAGGAATTAGCATCACAAACTGCTGCTTTATTAGGCATGAAAGATGTAAAAACCAATGTCTACCCAAAGCAGATAGCATTCAATGTGTTACCGCAGATTGATGTGTTCTTAGATAATGGTTATACTAAAGAAGAGATGAAGATGGTTTGGGAGACCCGCAAGATATTTGAAGATGATGATATTCTTGTTAATCCTACCGCAGTTCGTGTTCCAGTTTTCTATGGTCACTCTGAGGCAGTGCATATAGAGACAAGAGAAAAAATCTCAGTTGATTATGCTAAAGAGCTTCTAAACGCGGCTTCAGGCGTTGTTGTGATTGATGAACGTAAAGATGGTGGCTATCCAACAGCGGTGACTGACGGTGTCAATACAGATCCTGTCTATGTGGGAAGACTTCGTGAAGATATTTCTTATCACAATGGGTTGAATATGTGGGTTGTCGCAGATAATGTTCGCAAAGGTGCGGCACTAAACAGTATCCAGATTGCAGAGTTATTGATTCAGGAATATCTATAACCTAGATAAGGAAGTTTCAAGTGACGTGGTTACTTGGAATTTCTTAAATTCACATTCACATGCATATTTTTAAGGTTGTAGTGGCTTAATTATTCAGAAAGAAGCTTTATTTCTTCCTAAATTCTGCCAATTTTGTCATAAAGTGACAAAATTAGTCGGGTTGTGACAGTTAGTTTGTATTATTCAGTCACGATTCATGGCATATTTGATATAAATTGCAATATTCTGGAAGGATATCCTTCATGCACCTAAAGTATAGGGACAGTTTTTAGTGTGTTTTTGCAAATATTATAATAATAAATCATCGTTAATCATCTTTCTTAAACGACAATAAGTTGTCGTTATTTTTGTTTTTGCTGGAGGATTCAACGGTATGCTATTAAGGGGAAAATACGTGAATAAAAAAGCCTTGAGTTTAGCTGTTTGTCTAGCTTTTTCTTACTCGTCTGCAACATATGCATTGGGGTTAGGGGAAATAGAGTCTAGCTCTCATCTAAATCAGCCGTTCCGCGCAAAAATCACTTTGCTCTCAACGAGTGCGGCAGATACCAAGCGTTTACGAGTTCGGGTTGCCTCTCCTGAGGTTTTCAGCCGCGTTGGAATTGAACGACCTGATTATCTAAATACAATCAATTTCACGCCAACCACTGAGAATGGCAAACCTGTCATTATCGTTAGCTCTAGCCAACCCATTAACCAACCTTTTTTGAACTTTTTAATTGAAGTTAGTTGGCCAAAGGGACAATTATTAAAAGAATACACGGTTTTATTAGACCCACCCGTATTAGTTCAAGGCGAGACCGCTGTTGCTAATAATACGGTAGGTGTTAGACCAGAGCCTCAGCGTCGCAAGCCTCCAAAGCGAGTCATTGCGCCCGTTCAACCTCAGCAGGTAGCCGCTCAACCACGTCCTGCTACTGCTACACCTAAAAAGCAGGTTATTGCTACACGAAGAAATACACCAGCCCCCGCACGACGTACACCAAGTAGAAGTAATCGCACCAGCAAGTATCGCGTTGTTAGAGGTGATACTTTGTCAAAAGTTGCCAAAAAGTTACGTCGCAGAGGTGTGCGTGATGAGCAAATGATGATGGCTCTTTTCCGCGCCAACCCTACCGCCTTTAGAAAAAGAAATATAAATAATCTGAAAGCGGGAGCGCTTTTGAATCGTCCTTCAATAAGGGATGCGCGTAGTTTAAGTTACAAAAAAGCGAAATCAGCGATTTATAGCCAGTCTCGACAATGGCGTAAATACCGTTCTAAGTTGGCTAAAAATACAGTTCCCCAAAAACAAGTGACCTCCTCTAATGGTAATGCTAAAAAAGGTGTGCAAACTACATCTTCAACGCCAAAGAACAATCAGGCGCGTATCGAAGTAGTTGGAAACTCGTCATCTGTTGCAGGCAATAATTTATCCGCGACTGGCTCAGCCAAGGTTGGGCAGTTAGAACGTGAACTAATACAGGCTAAAGAGTCTTTAGCCGCAAAGGCAAATGCAAATGTAGAACTAAAATCACGAGTTTCAGAGCTAGAATCATTATTGCGTAAGAAAAATCGCTTAATTACGCTGAAGAATGAGCAGTTAGCAGAGCTACAGGCAAAATTAGGTGTACCCGCTACAGCAAATACTACCAATGAAGGCTCTGATATTAGTCAGCAAGTTACAAACTCAGTCACCGAAGGCGAAGGTACTATTATTCGTAGTGGAAAGTCGGTTGACAACGCAACGCAAGCGCCAAAAGATCCCGCAACAACGGACAAGTCCCAGCAATTGGCTGTAGTGAATGGCAATACAGAGATGCCTTCCACCTTTGAGAAAGAGCCTGAACGTACTCCAAGCGAGACACCAGTGCAAGCCACAGAAGAGCCAAAAGGACAGGGTGATGAGACTGTGGCAGGCTCTTCACAAAATACTAAGACAGGAACTAATACTACTGAAGATGAAGGTGGTGTGCTTGATTTATTAAGCTCGCCCCTAGTTATGGGGCTTGGTGGGGGCTCTCTACTTGCGTTGCTATTAGGGTGGCTTCTAATGCGACGTAAAGGAAGTGCTGGAGATTCAGAAGAGTATAGCGCTATAGATTTTGATGATCCTGAGTTTGCACCAGGGTCGAATTCTAAAGATAAATCTTCCAAGGTAGAGAAAAAAACAGACTCAGATGATGCATTCGCAGGTCTTGAAGGTGATTTTGATGACCTTGACTTTGGAGATAGCATTGAGCCTGCGGAAGAAAATAAGAAAAAACAAAATGCAGTCTCAACGATTGATGCTGATGATGATATTTTGCAAGAAGCAGATGTTTATATCGTTTATGGTTTACATGATCAGGCTGAAGTTGAGCTTAGGAAAGCCATTGAAAAACAGCCTAATAATTTACATTATCATGCTAAATTACTAGAGAGTTACCAAGCCTCATCTAATGTTAAAGCTTTTGATAAACAAGCAGAAATTTTCTCAAAACTTGCTGATGACGCGGAAGGTAATAAAGATAAATTATGGACTAAAGTCACTAAATGGGCGCAAGAAATAAAGTCTGAAAGTGATTTGTTTACTAGTGCTTCTAAAGGTTCAAACTTAGCAGGTATGGCCGCCGCGGCTGTGGCAGGAGGAGTAGCAGTAACGGCAGGCAAAGCATTTGCCACTGATGCTGATTCTGATTCTGATACTACAGATAATCAGGATAACGCAGATGATTTATTAAATGATCTTGATGTTAATGGTGTTGACGATCTTGATTTAACTAATGTCTCTCAAGCAGATGATTTAGAGCAAACTGATCTAGGTTTTGATATTGATGATATGAACTTTGAGTCATCTGATTTAGATTCATCAAGTAAAGACGATTTTAATACTGATGATTTTGATTTGGATGACATTCTTGGTGAGGGCGATGGTAAGGATGCATTATCTGAAGTAACGGAGGCATCTTCTGATAAGTTGGATGACGCTTCTTTAAATGATTTGCTAGATGATGTTGAAACAAATGGTTCTGATATGCCAGTAGGATCTGAGATAGAAGAACAAGAAACAGCGCTTGGTTCTGAATTTGAAGATTTACTCGATCTTGATTTAACCGATTTGGGCGATGATTTATCACTAGATGAAAATAAGCATGATGTTTCTAATTTAAATTTAGAACTCAATAATGATGATGATCTTAATAAAATTCTTCCAACAAGTAGCCCATATACGTCAACTAAGGACGAGAAGCAAGATGCAGATAACCTCTTAGGAGATCTTGATGATGATTTGTCCTTTATGGATTTAGATAATGATGATGATCTTAAAGAGACTCAGGTTAGTACTAAGTTAGATTTAGCACGCGCATATCTTGATATGGGGGATGTAGAAGGCGCAAGAAATACGCTTGAAGAAGTGATGATGGAAGGTAATGATGATCAGAAGAAAGAAGCTGAGGAGTTATTGCATCAAGCAGGTTAGTAACTTTTAGTTCTAAACAATACCCTCAAAAAAATAGAAAAATGCTAATTTTTTTACTTTTTTAGAACTTAATTTGTTAATTTATATAAGAATAGAAATTTAATTTTTAGAATTAAATTGGCAAAGGTATTATCTAAAAGGTCAGATTTTTATCTGACCTTTTTTATTGTTTATAATATTTAATAGAGCCAATATGAAATATGCACTTTGTGTAGAATATGATGGAACACCCTATTGTGGTTGGCAAAAACTATCGCATGCACCCTCAGTGCAAGAAGAAGTTGAGAAATCATTATCAAAAGTAGCAAACCACTCTGTTGAGGTTGTCTGTGCGGGTCGAACAGATAGCGGTGTGCACGGAATAGGTCAGGTGATACATTTTGAATCTGACTCTGACCGTAATGATAAAGCATGGCTATTAGGTGGAAATACCAATCTTCCATTCAGCATTTCTTTTCAATGGGTAAAAGTAGTTGATAATGATTTTCATGCACGCTTTTCAGCCTTGGATAGGCGTTATCGTTATATTATTTTAAATAGAAAAGCACGTCCTGCATTGTTGCATCAGCGTGTGGCTTGGTTTCACTCCTTGTTGGACGAGAGAAAAATGCAACAAGCGGCAGATAATCTCATTGGTGAAATGGATTATTCCAGCTTTCGCGCTTCGAGTTGTCAGGCAAGGCATGCAAATCGTGAGATTAAAGAAATTAAAATAACTCGCAATGGTGATTATATTACTATCGATATTTGTGCCAATGCCTTCCTGCATCATATGGTAAGAAATATTGTTGGTAGCTTATTTGATGTGGGGCTGGGAATAAAATCACCGCAATGGTTTGTAGAATTATTAGCAATAAAAGATCGTACTAAAGCGGGTGTAACTGCACCAGCCTGTGGATTGTATTTTGTCAGCGTCAGTTATCCCGAAAAATATCAAATTCCCAAAAATAATCAATCTCCAAAATTTGTAGTGTAAAAATATAGGCTAGCAACTTAAGGCAGGATTGCTACGTCCTTTGGATACCAAAAATAGTTCTCTCACAAAGACATAAAGTACACAGAAGAGGTTTCTTGTCTTTTCTTGGCGTACTCTGCATCTTTATGAGATGAAATTGTTTTTCTTCAGTTTCTTCGTGTGCTCTCAAGGTAAGTTATCTTTTCTTGGCATGCTCTGTATTTTTACGCAATTATTGTTTTAAGGGTTTATTCGTAAGGTTATCCAGCAACTCCAACAATGGCTTACCTTTATCAAATGTCTCCTGATATTCCGCATCAAGTTCAGAATCATGAACAATTCCACCCCCAACCCAAAAGCGAATTATATTTTGATTATAAACCAAGGTGCGGATGGCAATATTGGTATCCATATTGCCATTAAAATCAATATAACCAATTGATCCACAATAAATCCCACGTCGATCAGG
Source organism: Leucothrix mucor (assembly GCA_011322515.1). GTDB lineage: Bacteria > Pseudomonadota > Gammaproteobacteria > Thiotrichales > Thiotrichaceae > JAGLBW01. The sequence continues at coordinate 5,066 of DRMS01000275.1, read as the reverse complement.
TTCTAATTCTTCAATAATTTCCATTGCGCGAATTTTAGGTGCGCCTGTGATAGAACCTCCAGGAAAACAGGCTTTTAATAGGTCAATTGTATCTTTATTGTTGGCTAGCGTTGCTTGTATGGTGCTAACCAAATGATGTACCGTGGTATAATTTTCAACTTCAAATAAACGCGGTACGCTAACACTACCTATTTTGCAAACACGACTAATATCATTACGCAGTAAATCAACAATCATAATATTTTCAGCGCGGTCTTTAAGGCTTGCTTGAAGGCTTGTTATTTGTTGTTTATCTCGCATGGGATCATCTGATCGTGGGCGCGTGCCTTTTATTGGCTTAGCTTCAACCTTATTTCTCTCTACTTGTAGAAAGCGTTCGGGTGATGAGCTAAGAATTTGCCCAAAAGGGGTGTTAATATAAGCAGAAAATGGAGCAGGGTTTAGCTTTCTTAATTGCTGATAGGCATCCCAAGGATTGCCATTAGCAGAAGCTGAAAAACGTTGGGTAAGGTTAATTTGATAGCAGTCACCCGCAAGAATATAGCGTTTTATACGCTTAAAAGCACTGCGGTACTGTGCATAATCAAAATTAGATTTAACTGCGCTAGTGACAATGAATTTATTATTATCCGCCTGAAACATCGCAGGAGGCTGGCTAAATATTTTAATAAGCTGTTGCCAAGACCAGTGTGGATTTTTCCGTTTTACCTCCCCCGTCAAATAACTTTTTTTTTGTTTATGATCAACAATAACCGCCCATGTGTAGATACCTATTGCCATATCGGGCAATTGCTCATTATCGTCAGCAAGATTGGGGAGTTTTTCAATAGTGCGTGCTAAATCATAGCTTAAATAGCCCAGTGCCCCTCCCTGAAATGGTAGATAACTATCGCCATTATTATTGTCGGGTGTATAGTGTTTAATGATGGAGCGCAATACATCAAATGGAGACGTAGAAGAGTACTGTTTGTCGGATGAGCCGCTTGATACAATGCTTGTCTTTGCATCACTAATAATAGTAGCAATAGGTTCGCTAGCTAAAATATCATAACGACCAGCGCTTTCAGAGGGGAAGCCACTATCTAAAAAAATACTCCATTCACGATCAGCAAGTTGGCTGAATAAGTCAGCAGAATTTTCAAAATAGGGAAGATTAATGGTTTGGGTCATTATACTACTTCTTGATTTATCGCAATGTGTTATGACTGGAATTTCGTTGGTATTAATAGCACAGTTTGATAATTAGGAGGAGTTTGTTATGAGTTTTACGACCATACAGATGCTTTTTTTGACTGCATTTAGGTCATATCGTTACCCACACCTTTGATTATTCCGTACTCATTCCTAACGATATAGCCTTAGACACCTCTTCAGATAATCCGACCAGAAATAAAAAATCTGCGTAATATGACCAACGTTATTTCTTAAAACTCCCTTTGCCACCATCGAAACAAGGATGTATATATCTTACATATAGCCTATCATTTTATCGTTCCCGCTATTATAGTCGGAATATTCTTCCGCTCAGACTGGAAGCTTGCCTATTTTTTACTAATAGCAACCATGCTAGTTGATGCAGACCATCTTCTTGCTACTCCTATCTACGACCCAACACGCTGTAGTGTTGGCTTTCATCCCCTGCATAGCTTTATCGCTATTTCAATTTATCTATTTATGTGTTTTTTGCCTAAATTACGCAATCTGCGAATTATTGGTATTGGCTTAATCATCCATATGCTACTGGACTCTATAGATTGCCAGATAAATAATGGTGTTTGGTATCACGCTTACCTGCCATAAGATTACTCTATTCTCTTTGGGATATAGTAGACTTCTTTATGTGCTTTTTGTGGGTGAGTCAAAGATTACATCTTGACCTTACTGGCAACATAAGCGAGGATACCAGCCATTTAAGCGGTTACTTATATGCTTAAGAAAAAGGCTGATTTTTAAGCTGAATTAAGGAATGTGAAGGAAGTAATGCTGATACGCTAACTTGCATTATATATAGTTATCGACATTATTTTTCTAAGCCCTGCACCAAAAGCTCAATTGTAAATAAAAATAAAAAGTAATTGTCTTTTTTCGTATTATTTTGATTGCAGATAAGTCGTACAATTTTATGATTCATATGCAATTATTCATTTTTATTAATTTTCGGGAGTGAGTCTTAATGGCAAGTTCAAAAGTAGATAAGGGTCGTCGACGCTTTCTTGTTGCAGCAACCTCGGTAGTGGGTGCAGTAGGGACAGCGGCAATGGCGACCCCCTTTGTCATGTCGTTGACACCAAGTGCGCGCGCCTTGGCGGCAGGTGCACCTGTAGAGGTCAATATTTCTAAAATTGAGACAGGTCAGCTGATTACTGTTATTTGGCAGGGTAAACCCGTTTGGATTGTCAATCGCACGCCAGAGATGATTGCGAAACTTCCTAGTGTTGATTCTAAATTGAAGGATGCTGATTCAGAGGTCGAGTCACAGCAACCCGCTTATGCACAAAACATTCATCGCTCCATTAAAGAACAATACTTAGTACTGATTGGTATTTGTACTCATCTGGGATGCTCTCCAAGCTATCGTCCTGAACTTGCACCCGCTGACTTAGGCGCTAGCTGGCCAGGTGGTTGGTATTGCCCTTGTCATGGTTCACGCTATGATATGTCAGGGCGTGTCATGAAAGGTTCTCCTGCTGGAACAAATTTGGAAGTACCGCCTTATTACTACAAAAATGACACCACTATTTTAGTGGGCGAAAGTAAGGAGGTTGCATAATGAGCCTAGTCAATTGGATTGATGATCGTTTCCCTTTAAGTAAAGTATGGAATGAACATCTAGCGCAATATTACGCACCGAAAAATTTTAATGCTTGGTACTTTTTTGGCTCATTAGCCATGCTGGTACTCGTTTTACAAATCGTCACAGGCATCTTGCTCACCATGCACTATAAGCCTGACACCATGCTAGCCTTTACTTCCGTTGAATATATTATGCGGGATGTACCAGGAGGCTGGTTTATACGCTATATGCATTCCACAGGGGCATCATTATTCTTTGTTGTCGTCTACCTGCATATGTTCCGAGGATTACTTTACGGCTCTTTTAAAGGACCGCGTGAATTAGTTTGGTTAATTGGTATGGCAATTTACCTTGCCTTGATGGCTGAAGCCTTTATGGGATACTTACTTCCTTGGGGTCAAATGTCTTTCTGGGGCGCTCAGGTGATTATCAACCTATTTAATACCGTCCCTTATATTGGTGATTTGCTGTCTACCACCATTCGGGGTGACTTTGTTATCTCTGACCCTACGCTAAACCGTTTCTTCGCATTCCATGTTATTGCTGTACCATTGATCTTGGTTGGTTTGGTTTTTGTACATATCGTTGCATTGCACGTTGTCGGTTCTAACAACCCAGATGGCGTTGAAATAAAAAAGCAGAAAGATAAAAATGGTATTCCTTTAGATGGCATCCCATTTCACCCTTACTACAGTGTGAAAGACATTGCAGGTGTGATCGTGTTCTTAATGGTGTTCTTTGCTATCTTGTTCTTTATACCAGAAGGCGGTGGCTACTTCCTTGAACATGCTAATTTTGAACCTGCGAACCCATTGAAGACCCCTGAGCATATTGCTCCAGTCTGGTATTTCACTCCATTTTACACCGTACTACGTGCCGTTCCTGATCCTTGGTATGGAACCTTAGCCATGTTTGGTGCAATTGCGGTATTATTTATCCTTCCTTGGTTGGATAAAAACCCAATTAAATCGATTCGTTATAGAAACACAGCACACAAGCTTAATATTATCTGGTTTGCCATTTTCTTCTTGGTCTTAGGTTATTTGGGTGTAATGCCTGTCACGGACTTTTTCCGTGAATTAGGGACACGCGCAACACAAATATACTTCCTCTTCTTCTTGGTGACGATTGCACATAGTTACCCTAAAAAGAGAGCGATGTATCTTATTTGGTTTATTGCACTTGGAGCGCTGGTTCTATTAACAGACTCGTTACGTTGGAGTGAGAGCTTCACAGGACCTCAACGTTATTATTTCTGGATGATGCTAGCAATACCAGCAACTTATTTAGCATCCACTTTGTTATTGCCACTACTCGTTGGTCGTTGTAATACAGAGAAAGAGGTTCCAGCGAGGGTAACAGGATGAAGGTTAATACGATGAAGAAAATATTTATCAAAATGCTTTTTACAGGAATTATGGCAACTTTTATTGCCTCTCCTCTAGCAAATGCAAATAGTGCGGGTGTTCATTTAGAGCCCGCTGATGTTGATGTTCATGATAAAATGAGTCTTTTGCGTGGTGCAAAATACTTCACTAATTATTGTCAGGGATGTCATTCTTTAAAGTTCAGTCGCTATAACCGTGTCGCTGCGGATACAGGCGTTACTGTTAAAGATATTGAGGCTATTATCTTTACCCGTGATGAAGATGATGAACCCACTAAAACGGGCTCTTTAATGACAAACGCTATCCCCGCTAAGGATGCCGCAAAGTGGTTTGGCACAGCACCTCCAGATTTGTCACTCATTGGTCGTTCACGTGGTACTGATTGGATTTATAATTACCTAAAGGGTTTCTATACGGACAGCTCACGTCCCTTTGGTGTCAATAATACGGTCTTTGCTAGCGTTGGTATGCCGAATATATTGTCTTATCTGCAAGGTACTCAAAACCCTGTTTTTCGTTATGATCTAATACAGGGTGGCCATGCCCATGAGTCATTCACTTCAGAAGAAGCTGCTAACAAAGCGTTAGAAGAAAAGCTAACGTATAATGTCCTTAAGTTAGGCCTGATGGGTGAAAAGATCGTTGAAAAATACCCAACGGAAAAGGAAGCGACTGACTTTGTTGCATCAAAGACAAGCTATAAGGTGTTGCTAAATAAATCTGAAGTGGCTTCTTTTAACACAAAAGCAGAAGCCGATCGCTACGTTAAGGCAAACCCAGTGGATGGTGGTAAGTATAAAGTTACCCCTAAAAGTGCTTATTCTGTCGCTAAGTCTCACAAGATAGCTAAAGTTGTTGATCATTTAGAATTAGTAAAACCTGGC
>DRMS01000274.1 GCA_011322515.1 Leucothrix mucor | reverse complement strand
TCTTGCTAAAATTGCAAGTGATTGGCGCAAACCTAACGCTCAATTTGTAATAACACCCGATAAAATCAATGATTTTATACTCAAGCTACCCGTCTCTAAAATCTTTGGAGTAGGCAAAGTTACCGAAAAAAAGATGGCTGCTATGGGTATTTTTAACTGTAGCGACCTACAAGCTTATAGCGAGCAACAATTAAGCCAGCACTTTGGTCGTTTTGGGATCCGACTTTATCAACTTGCGCGTGGTATTGATGATCGCGAAGTTAAAATACATCGTATTCGAAAATCATTAAGTGTCGAAGAAACCTATCCACAAGACCTCCCTAATTTAGAAGCCTGCCTACTAGAAATACCCGATCTATTTAGACAACTGATGGAACGCTTACAACGTGCTAGGCAATCGCAAGTATTACAACAAAAAACAGCGATAATAAAAATTCGCTTTAATGATTTTGAAACCACCACCCTACAACTATCATCGACCCGTTTAAACAAACAGATATTTTATAAACTGTGTACAAAAGCATGGAAACGGGGTAAACGTCCTGTAAGGTTAATTGGTATAGGCGTAAGATTTTACCCACCTGATACAGCTGTGCAGATAGAGTTTGATTTTTAACACGATAAGTTGGAGTGATCTACACTAAGGAACCTGCACGAAACAACTTCCCGATCTCTAACTTGCCTTTTTATCCCAGCTTGGATGATCTCATTCGTTGCGTAGAGTAACTATGCGCCTCATGAGTTCATCCAATCTGAAATAAAAATTCTGCGTTAGAACTTCGGGAAGTGATTCCGTGCTCGTTCCTAAACAAGGTAGCCGTATCGAATTTACCAAATATGAGAAAAGGTGAGCTATGCACAAGGTTTTATGATTTAATTTTGTCTCGTTCCCACTGCCGCGAGTGTATAGGTATACTACAACAAAAGAAAAATGATTTAAAAAACCCCATGTTTTATTTGAAAATTAACACCATAGCAAGCTATTAGCTTCATTTTTGGGTGAAATATGGGGAATTTTAGGCATTTTATTTTGCCACGGAAGACTTACACAGTCTCGTTGCATCAGAAGCTAGTCAATAGCGCGCTAGTATTGCGTCTGAAAAAAACAAGAAATCTAAAATCAATTACTACACACTATTCAGCTCCATAAAACGAATAGAGCATAGCCAATAAAAAGAAAATACGAGGAGAATTTTAAACGTTGAATACACTCAACCACCTATTTGATAACAACCTGATATGGGCAAATTCAATCAAAAAGAAAGATCCAGAATTTTTTTCGCTATTATCACAGCAACAGGCTCCCGAGTATCTATGGATTGGCTGTTCTGATAGCCGAGTCCCCGCTAACCAAATAATAGGTTTGCCGCCTGGTGAAATATTTGTCCATCGTAATATTGCAAATGTTGTCGTTCACACCGATCTAAATTGTCTTTCTGTAATACAATATGCTGTCGAAGTGCTAAAAGTAAAACACATCATTGTTTGCGGTCACTATGGGTGTGGCGGCGTAAAAGCGGCATTGGAAAATCACGAACATGGGCTTATCGACAACTGGTTGCGCCATATTAAGGATGTTATTCGCTTCAATTCTAAAAGATTTGACGGACTTCAACATGACAAAAAGTTAGATTTGCTTTGTGAGCTCAATGTAAAAGAGCAGGTCACCAACATTTGTAACACAACGATTGTTCAGAATGCGTGGAGCGAGGGAAAAGAGCTTTTTATTCATGGTTGGATTTATAGTATTGAAAATGGAATTTTGAAAGATTTAAACACTTCCGCTATACCCTACACTCCGCACCCTAAAAATTGATCCAGCAAAATAAAAATCCTCATAAGATTTTCTGAGTAAATATAGCAATCGTTGATGGTATCCATTTAACAATCTTTTGAATATCAAAAATATCCTTCGGAAGTTTTGTTAGATTTATTACATCCAGCTACCTATAATCCCGCCATCAAAAAATTATCAAGGAAAAAACATGAGACCAAGTAAGCGTTCAACTGATGAAATGCGCTCTGTAAAATTTACCCGTCATTACACTAAACATGCAGAAGGTTCTGTATTAGTTGAGTTTGGCGATACCAAAGTCATTTGCACGGCATCGGTTGATGATCGCACACCTCCTTGGTTACGCGGCAAAAAGCAAGGCTGGGTGACAGCAGAGTATGGCATGCTACCGCGTTCGACTAATTCACGTATGGGGCGGGAAGCTGCGCGTGGTAAGCAAAGTGGTCGCACCCAAGAAATTCAGCGTTTAATTGGTCGTTCTTTGCGCGCGATTGTGGATATGAAAGCGTTGGGAGAGCGTCAAATTGTGGTTGATTGTGATGTGATTCAGGCGGATGGTGGCACACGTACTGCCTCTATTAGTGGTGGTTATATTGCCTTGGTTGATGCGGTACAGTCTTTATTGGAGCAGGGAGTGATCGAAAAAAGCCCGTTAACAGGACAATTAGCCTCAGTTTCGGTGGGGATTTTTGAAGGTAATGCGGTTTTAGATCTGGATTATGATGAAGATTCGAATGCAGAAACAGATATGAATGTGGTTATCAATGATGCAGGAGATTTTATTGAGGTGCAGGGTACCGCAGAAGGACACGCCTTTAGCCGCGATGAAATGAATCAAATGCTGGATCTGGCTGAAAAGGGTATCGCTGAAATTATTATTGCACAAAATAACGCATTAGCATTATGAGTATTACACCACAAAAAATAGTGCTTGCTAGTGGTAATCAAGGCAAGCTACGTGAGTTCTTTCGTATTTTAGGCAGTGCTGGTTTTGAGATTGTGGCGCAGTCTGAATACAATGTGCCTGATGTTGATGAAACAGGCTTAACCTTTGTCGAAAATGCCATTTTAAAAGCACGTAATGCCGCGCAGATCACAGGATTACCTGCCTTAGCAGATGATTCTGGTATTGAGGTGGATGCTTTAAAGGGACAGCCTGGAATTTATTCTGCGCGTTATTCTGGCGCAGGTGATGAGGCTAATAACATCAAACTGCTGAAAGCGTTAGAAGGAGTGCCTGATGAACAGCGCACGGCACGTTTTCGCTGTTGCATCGTATTGATGCGTCATGGTGCTGATCCCTCACCATTAATTGCCGATGCTAGTTGGGAAGGTCGTATTTTACATGATTTATCAGGTGCAAACGGCTTTGGCTATGATCCTTTATTTTATGTGCCCACACATCACACTAGCTCCGCCGAATTAGACCCTGACGAAAAAAACTCCATTAGTCATCGCGGTCAAGCCCTGCAACAAATACTCAAACTCATGTCATGAAACAAACTAGCACAGCAAATAATAACCCCCTTACTTTACTCTGGCTAGGCTTTCGCTCTACCCTTTTCTGGATTGGCTTTGCGGGAATTACGATCATTGCGGGGTTAATTACCCCTATCCTTTATCTGTTACCGCACAAAATTCAATACAACATACTACTGGCATGGCCTCATTTTAATATTTGGCTATTAAAAGTGGTCTGTGGGGTGAACTATCAACTAAAAGGCTTTGAAAATATAGATTTTAAACAAAATGCTATTTTACTACCCAATCACCAATCCACATGGGAAACCATGTTTTTACCCACTATTTTCCCTAGTATGTCGTGGGTGATAAAGCGTGAACTCTATAAAATTCCATTTTATGGCTGGGCATTGCCGCTATTAAGACCGATAGGCATAGACCGTAGCGCAGGACGGTCAGCGGTTGAACAAGTCAAAACCATTGGTAAACAACGCCTCGATGAAGGCAACTGGGTGTGTATTTTCCCCGAAGGAACCCGCGTTGCACCTGGTGTTAAAGTCCGTTATAAAATGGGTGGTGCATTACTGGCTGATTATTCCAAATACCCTGTCTATCCTATTGCGCACAATGCAGGTGAATGCTGGGCGCGTAATGCCTTTATCAAACGTCCTGGGATAATAACGGTGAGTATCGGCCCTAAAATCAACACCCATAACAGCAGTCCGAAAAAAATTAATGAAGCAGTACGTGACTGGATTGAGGCAGAATATGCGAATTTAGCGCCTGTTAGATAGTTTTATGGAGAGTCATTAAAACTATCTTCAAGATATTCCTCCAAAAGTGCCATATACTTAATCTGTGTCAAGCTAATAATAAAAAAACAATTATTTAAACCCAACAGGAGGAAGACCGATGATATCAATTGACTTAATGCACGAACATAATCATAAAATAGCCGAACATTCAAAAGTACTGAGCGTACTGATTCGCAACCGAGAACTCTGTGATACACAAGTCATGTGTGACATCTTTTTTAGCTACGTTGCTGCGGTGAACGAGCATCTTAAAAATGAAGAGAAAAATATTTATCAGCCGATGCTAATCCATAGTGATCAGTCCATTAAAAACACCGCAACACAATTTATGTCTGGCTCAATGGAAATCAAACGCGTCATAAAACAATACACAAAAAAATGGTGTTCGAGAAACAAACTTCAAATTAAAAACCATGATCAGTTTATTCAAGATACAGAAGAAATTTTTGAGTTTGTCTGGAATCGAATTATTGATGAATCTGAGTATCTTTACCCCGCCTTTAAAATAGCCACGCAACAAAAACAAGCCGCTTAGAAACGAACACGGAATAACTTCCCAACGTTCTAACGAAGAATTTTTATTTCAGATTGGATGAACTCATGAGGCGCATAGTCACTACGCAACGAATGAGATCATCCAAGCAGGGATAAAAAAGTGGTATGCCCCTCTTTTTGGGTACAAGTTAGAGATCAGGAAGTTGTTTTGCGCTCGCTCCTTAGGCTCTTATTCTTTAATCACTACTTTCATCACAGAATACATAGCACGCATAAAAGCTTATATTTTTTCGTATTCGCTGTGTTTTGTGCTGTTATCTTTTAGTGGCTTTATCCTAACAAATTGCTAAACTCCCTGTCTTTTCCCAGACAAAACACCTATGCAATACGCTGATCTCAAAGCTCAACGCAAAAATAATATAGCGTGGCGTTTACTCACCTCTCCTCATGCCCCATTAATCGCTAGTTTTTTATATCAGGTTTTTATTCAACCCAATCAACGCTCACAGCCGTTTGATGTGCTCAGTTCCAAACTGGATGATCTTTTATTTTATCTCAATCAAGATAAAAAAAAACCACCGTATCCCAAAGCAGCAATTCGCTACCTAGATGACTGGGCAGGTGGTTCTAATGCTTTTTTGCGTAAATATTATGAAAAGGGGAATGATATTCCGCAGATGGATTTAACCCCTGGAGCGGAAAAAGCGATTGAGTGGCTACAAACCTTACAGCCACGTCAATTTGTTGGCACAGAATCACGCTTATTAACCTTGTATCGCTTATTGCAAGAAATTGTACAAAATACAGAAGAAGACCCCGAAGTACGTATTGCTGAATTAGAACAGCAAAAACAGAAAATCGATCAAAAAATCGCACGCATCCGCTCAGGGGTTATAGAAGAGTTTGATAGTACCCGCATTAAAGAACGCTGGTTTGAAGCTGAAGACACCGCCCGCAAATTATTATCGGATTTTCGTCAAGTGGAATACAACTTCCGCGCACTAGACCAAGAAGTACGCGAGATGATTACCCTTAGCGATAAAAATAAGGGCGATTTACTGGATGAAATTTTTGACCAACAAAACTATATTCATGATTCTGAACAAGGAAAAAGCTTCTCCGCCTTTTGGGAATTTCTTATGTCCCCTGATCGTCAGGAAGAATTAGAACATCTCACCAGCACCGCCTTAGAGCAAAGTGCATTAAAAAATATAGAGGATGCCGACTTCCTACGCTATATCGGCTTTGCACTGCTTGATGCAGGACAAAAAGTCTTTCAAACCAATGCCCAATTAGTCGAACAATTACGCAAATACCTAGCCGATCAAGCATGGCTTGAAAATAAACGTATTTTAGACATTGTACGCAATGTTGAAAAATCAACAATCGCCTTAAACAAACAAGCACATGATACTAGCTTGCCGCGTGACTTCTTCTTTATCGATCAAGCCAAAGTTGATGTACGCTTGCTGATGGAGCAAAATTTATTCTCTCCTAAACGTAAAATTAAACTGAATCGAACTAAAATAGAAACCGTTGATGAAGAGATTGACGTTTCGGTGCTGTATCAACAGCAATGGGTGGATGAAACCCAGCTAAGAAAAAATATTCGTCGTTTACTACAAACACAGCAACAAATTAGTCTCAGTGACGTATTGCAACACTATCCACTACAACAAGGTTTAGCAGAACTCGTTGCTTATTTGAATATTGCTACTAAACGCAAACATACCGTGATTGATGAAACAGAAAGTGAACAATTAATCTTGCATAATGATAAACAAGCATCAGCAGAGCATGAATTACTGAGAGTTACGCAACGTATTGCACAAATTCC
>DRMS01000273.1 GCA_011322515.1 Leucothrix mucor | reverse complement strand
TTTTCACTTTTATTACATTACTCTCAATTGGATGTAACTCGACTCCTTCCGATTGTGCCGCTGATGGTGGAGAGTGCGTGCAATGTCCAACCTGTGAATTAAAGTAATATCTACGTAATACACAATAACAAAACATAACAGTACGCCTACAGACTCCTACATTTTGCTCTCATATAGTTATTGCTCCCACTAATTATATGAGGACAAAAAAATGTTTAACTCTATTAAAAACTTCCTATTATTTCTCTTTGTTATAAGCCTAACCGCCTGTTCCTATTCGCCTGATTCACTCAAGGAATTATATGCTGAAGCGGGCCCAGAATTTGCGGATGAAATTAAAAAAGGCATTACTACAACCCCACAACAAAATGCTATGATTAATGACTATACAAAGCAACTTATGCACTGGCATCGTCGTAATAAATTACCTGAGTATTCACGTCTTTTTGCAAATCTAGCGAGTCTTGTTGAGCAAGATAATATCCCCGTGGCACAACTCAATACGGCTCTAAAGCAGCTGGATGCAATGCCTCACTTTGAACAAGCAACGCATCTAACGTATAAAATGGTCAGTGTTGCAGAGTCACTCAGTTCTCAACAAATCTCTAAAGTCGAACAAATAATAAATAATGAATACCAACAAGATGTTTTAGCGTCTAAACAAAAAGCTTATTCAGAGGAGATAGTTAATGATATAAAAATAATGTTTAGCTTTTTAGGCATTAACTTAAATGCCGATCAACGACAAAGCATTAAAATAAAAGTGAAACAATTGCATGATATTCGCCCTTATAAACTTCAAGCAGAAAAGCGTTGGAATAAACAATTTATTAACATATTAAGACAAGTAAACAATCCTAATTTTGCAGCACGCTTCAAACAAAGTTGGGATACCAAAGAACCGCTTCTAACAGACAAAGGCTATCAATTAGAACAGCAAAATAATCTACTTATGGCAAACCTGCTTAAAGCGTTAATTAGCGATTTTACTGCAGAGGAAAAAACCAAACTATCCAAACAACTGATGTCCATTAGCGATACATTGGGTGAAATGGTTTACGAATAAAAGCGCTACCGTTGTCGGACAGCCATTATCTATTCTATGGACGTTTATCTATTAAATTTCATATTGATGACTGAAAAGCTGAAGCTTTCACTCCTTTTATTAAGACATTACTTAGCGGGACAGTTAATATTTATGCTATTCACCCACACCCTTCGACAAGTTCAGGAAGCGGTGTCCTGAGTCTACCGAAGGGCTAGTTCCCTGAGCTTGTCGAAGGGTGCGGGTTATTTCCTATGACTTTACTTGTCCCGCCTTAAGTTGGTAGCGGCTAATCCTCCAAAGAGAGGTAATAATTTTCTCACCTAATCAACTTCACCAAACCCAAATAACTTGCGATGCTCTTTAATCGCATAACGATCCGTCATTCCTGCAATATAATCAGCAATAATACGCGCCCGCCCTGCTTCGCCATTTTGTTTTAAAGCAACTTCTGCATAGACTTGATGCTCAGGGGGCAATAAGCGTACATCCTCTACAAAAGTAGTGAATAAGGATTTTACAATCTGATGCGCTTTACGTGTCATGCGATAGACTTTGTGGTGATAGTAAAGATTCTGCCGCAAAAAGGTTTTTAACTGCTTATTCTGTTCAATCATTTTCTTGCTGGAATAAATTAATGCATCACTAGCACGTACATCTTCAATGGTTTCTATGCCCGATGCGGCAATGTTTTTTTGGCTATTTTCAATTAGATCATTCACTTGAAAAGCGATCATACGGCGGATAATTTCATGTATTTGGCGTATTGCTTCTAGGTTAGGATAGTTGGCTTTTACTTTTTTATACTGTGTTGCAAACAGTTCTATCTCACAAAGTTGCTCTATACTGATGAGACCTGAACGCAATCCATCATCAATATCATGATTATTATAAGCAATCAGGTCTGCAATATTAGTGAGCTGCGCCTCTAATGAAGGCTGTTGTTTATTAATAAAACGCAACCCAACCTCACCTAATTGCTTGGCATTTTGCAGTGAGCAATGCTTTAAAATCCCCTCTCGCGCTTCAAAGGTGAGATTTAAGCCATCAAAATCGGCATAGCGTTTTTCTAAACAATCCACCACACGCAAGGATTGCAGATTATGCTCAAAACCACCAAAAGGCTTCATACAGGCGTTTAAGGCATCCTGCCCCGCATGTCCAAAGGGGGTATGCCCTAGATCATGCGCTAATGCAATGGCTTCGGTTAAATCCTCATCTAAATTCAGCGTTCTAGCAATGGAGCGCGCTATTTGTGACACCTCAATGGAATGCGTCAAGCGTGTGCGGTATAAATCACCCTCATGGTTGACAAAAACCTGCGTTTTATACTCCAAACGCCGAAAGCCTGTTGAATGGATAATACGGTCTCGGTCACGTTGGAATTTATTGCGATGATTTGGAGAGTCTTCACTGTGTTGACGACCTTTGGATTGGTTTGGATTTGCTGCGTAGGATGCTTTCATTTTTTTCTGCCTTTGGAAGAGCGAATTAATATAGGCCAATATAGCCTTCTGCAATAGAGCATATCTATAGCAAGATTTCTTGTTTTTCAGACGTATATTACATTTCCCATCTATTTAAGGAACAGTTAAAATTCATACTATTTCACCCGCACCCTTCGACTCGGCTCAGGGAGCCGAGTCGAAGGGTGCGGAAATTTAATAAATGAATGTCTATACGTTAGCTTTACATAAGCCATCACCCCGTATTTCACAGGTTCAATACAGGCTATGGAATTATCTAAATTAATGAACTTATAAGGTTGACTATTCATGCCTTGATATACGCTATAATCACAAAAATAATTAAACTAAGGAAACCGCCAATGGCAGCTTATCAAGTATCACGTTCACTCACTATTTCTGCACCAGTAGAAACAA
>DRMS01000272.1 GCA_011322515.1 Leucothrix mucor | reverse complement strand
GCGCAGGGCTTACTGTCAATACCTTACGGGAAATATCAAACTCCGCATAATTATAGAGAGATACAACAATGAAAATGAAAAAAATGTTACCTAAATTATTATCAATCAGTATCCTGACGGTTACCAGTGCTTTACTAGCACAAAGCGCCGTCGCACAAGGATTAAACGGCCCCCATAAGCATGGCGAGCTAGAAATGACCCTGCTTAAAGAGGATGGTCAGGTGATTTTTAATCTTGTTGCGCCAGCAAAAAATATTGCTGGTTTTGAGCATGCACCAAAGACAGCCGCTGAAAAAGCAAGAGCACTAAAGGCAGAAGCATCCTTATATGAAGTCCATAATCTAAATACTCTATTTCAATTCTCTCCAAAAGGTGCTTGTCAACCCTATGAATCTTATGTTAATTCCGATATATTGAATATACACTCACATAAAAAGGAAAAAGGAAAATCCTTTATCAGTATGCTAGCTGAAAATGATCATCCCAAAAAACAAGAGGATGATGTGCATTCTGTTGGTGTTGGTGGTCACTCAGATTTTGTCATGTCATATATTTTTGATTGTGACAAGGTTGATAGCGTCACTCTTGGTTTTGCCAAGCAGTTTCCTAGTATTAAAAAGATTAACCTTAGAGCGAAAAATCTTTCTGGGAAGGTGACTAAAACATTTGTCTCTGGAAGAAAATCCGTGATCGATTTTGGCAAGCTATAAGTGTCTAATGAGGAATTAATCGAACAGTTTCTAGATGCCATTTGGGTGGAGCGAGGGCTCAGTAAAAATACGTTGGATGCTTATCAACGTGATTTAAAAGGCTTCTCCAAATGGCTAGAAAAAACACAGAAAACAGCGCTACAGAATTTACTCACAAGCAATAAGTCACAATTACAAAATTACCTTGCTGCACGCACTAAAGCAGGTGCAAAAGCAAGCACAATGGCACGCATACTTTCTAGCCTAAAGCGTTTCTATCGCTATCATGCGCGCACAAACACGCTGGTAGAAGACCCTAGCGCATTAATCGAAGCTCCCAAACTAGGACGTTCATTACCTAATAGCCTTTCTGAATTTCAAGTTGATGCCTTAATTGAAGCCCCTAATCTTGATGATCCGATTGGTTTACGCGATAGAGCAATGCTTGAGTTACTCTACGCCACAGGTTTGCGCGTGTCTGAGTTAGTTACTTTGGAAACAGCACAAGTTGGCTTGAAACAAGGCGTACTGAGAGTAATGGGTAAAGGCAGTAAAGAACGCTTAGTCCCCATGGGAGATCAAGCGGTAGAATGGATCGAGCGTTACCAAGTAGAATCCCGTCCACGGCTACTACAAGGAAAGGGGTTATCTGACGAGCTATTTGTGACCCAACGTGGCAGTAGTATGACGCGCCAAGCATTTTGGTATCGCATCAAGTATTACACCAATATTGCTCATATTAGCCATAAAATATCTCCCCATACGCTACGCCATGCCTTTGCTACACATCTTTTAAATCATGGTGCAGATTTACGCGTAGTGCAGTTATTATTAGGCCATAGTGATTTATCGACTACACAAATTTATACCCATGTAGCGCAAGCACGCTTGCAGGAATTGCATCAAAAACATCACCCTCGCGGCTAAACCATCTCTTAGTGTTACTTGTTCAATACTTTTATCAATTTGATGAAAAAAATCAATATATTGCATAAAAACTACTGTAAATATTCAGCGAACCCACGACTCTTCATCCTAATCTCCTAGAAATATCCGCCTATCACAAGCATTCCTCGATACATGATTAATAATTGTACGATTCAGACATCAGAACCAGAGCCAACCGTGCCATCACAAGATGTGCCGTTTGCGACTGAGTTTATCAGGGTTTCACATCAGGAAATGATGCAACTTGGGGCAGAGTGTAATCGTTATAAGAGTATTCATCAGCGTGCTTTGTTGAAAATTAAAGCCTTGGAGAAAGCGCTTGCGTTAGAAAAGCGGGGAACAGTACGTGATTTGAATCATCGGCTTACTAGGGTAGAAAGACAGAAAAGGGAAAATGGGGGAAAAGGGGATATCAAAGCCTGATGCGCTCCCATTATCTGATGATTTTATCGGACCATCACGTCCACCTGCCAAACGTGGCGCAAAAAAAAGGACGTGTTAATCGTCCTCGCCGTCAACATCTTAATTTACCCGTTGTAGAAGAAATTATCCTAATCCCTGAAAATTAATTATACTGCTTATAACAGATTCTGCTGGTACTGTAACAAATTGATATACATAATTAAAATATTATAAATATATGAATAAGTAACCTATTTCTAGTTATCTTAAATCATAAGAACCACCAACAGAATCCGTTATAAACAGAAACTATCTCAGAATGGTTGTGACATCCTATTCTCTATAATTTATTCCTGTTGGAAAAAAGTATAGCCTACTTTTTGGATATTTTTAAAGAGGCTACCAACTTGAGGCGGGACAAGTAAAGTCATAGCAAACAACCCGCACCCTTCGACAAGCTCAGGGAACTAGCTTCCTGAGCTTGTCGAAGGGTGCGGGTGAATAGGTAGAAACATTAACTGTCCCTCCTTAAACTGGTAGCCGTGAAAGATACCCGAATATTGACAGAACCTAATTTTCCAACAGTCTCCTTGGAACAAAAGCTTCGGCTTTTTCTCTAAAACAAAATCAGGCTGTTACTTTCTAGTGTTTGGGAAAAAAAATAGCAAATTTGTAGAATGGCAACTTGTTGTATTTCTACCTCTAACCCTAGCTAGTTGACACTTAGTAATGACTTCTTGGCTACCAGGAAACTGAACAGTACAAGTTCCTTTCTTAGCTTGATCATAAAGCTCACAAGAAGCGTATCCTCTTCTTCTTCCTACACGCAGAGCAGTGTTTCTTTTTTTGTTATACATAGCTCTAACCGTACTAATTGATGATTTTTTAATATCATTAATGGTTAGTTTTTTCTTCGTCGGTGTGACAGAAGCAGAAAGCGTATTTGCTAATAAAACAAGCATTATTGACACAGCCATGACGATTTTCATTATTTCTTTCCTCTTCAATTATTTGTATTTTCTAACAAAAATAACAATAAATCAATTTTGTTTAGTTAATAATCATTATCAATTCTTTTGATCATATGGTGTGATTGCTGATTAATCAAGCCTAGTGTAAAAGTATTATGTTAAGAATATCGTTACATACTAATATTAAAATAAAAAATGACTCTTATTGGTTTCCTAGACCTTCTTGAGTAGTCGATGAAAAATAGGACTATAATTCAACTTTAACAGGTTGAAATATAACTATTTAATATCTGGTGTTTTATTTATAAAATCAATAACTTGTGATCAAGTCCCTAAAATCCAATAAGAGCCTAAAAAATAACGAACTAATGTGGTAAAAAAGTATAAAAAATCGTAATTCGTAGAGTATCCATTAGAGGGTGTGATTCAAACTGCGAGGATTTATAAAAATACTATTTTCAATATAGTTTTAACCAAAGGGTTAGCAGTCAATATTTTACTAAATCCCAGAGGATTTCAGATTCCCTCGCAGTTTGGCTCACATCCTCTATTATGTGGCAAATAGAAATAATTAGATTTATAACTCAAGTTTCGGAGTTCATTTTAGCTAAAAACAATCTGTAATGTATTGATTTACAGTTCATGTTGTCCTTATTGATCTTAAAAAGTCTCTTATTTGATTTTTTAAATTGTATTTAAAATACAGATGCTTACTAGCCATGTGTATAGCCATATTTAGTACTATAAATCAAAAACTTAGATT
>DRMS01000271.1 GCA_011322515.1 Leucothrix mucor | reverse complement strand
CTTGTCCCACCTTAAGTTGGTAGCCCAAATTATAATGGGTAATATCTCTGCATAAGCGCAGAGACATTACTCATAATGCTGATTAAAAGTCTAGTTTAGCCATTTTCTCCTAATATTTCTCCAGCAGGGTAAGTGTCAGCAATATAACTCTGAAAGGCTGCCCCTGCTGCCATGCTATTGCTTGTACCCCATTCAAATATTCCAAATGCGGCATCGACTGCGCCTGTTGGAACATAAGATGAGCTAGCGTAATTATCTACTTGATCTTTAAGGAAACCAACGGAATAGTTTTCCCCCTTGATTTCAACGATACGATCATTAGGAATAACCACACCATCAAGATGACCTGTGCCACCAATAGAAATACCACCACCTGAAACCACGCCATTATCAGGATCAACAATAGTATTATTATTGATATTATTAATATCCTCTACCGATAGATGATAATAGTTGGGGCTTCCGCCAATAGGGTCGCCGCCCGTTGTGGCTAGATTTGAGCGGGTATAGACAATATCACCAACACTCAGTTTTCCATTGCCATCACGGTCAAGAACACCTTGAATACGCTCGTGCTTACCGCTTAGGTTAAGTGCTTCAGCGATATTGGCTGTTTGCTGGTTAGTACCCTGTAATTCAGTATAGCGACCATTGATATGATCAGCATTATCTTCGCTGATTTCATAGCTAACATTGATCGTGCCAGTTTCTCTAAATAATGTACCTGTTACGGTATCACCAGCACTTATTTTGCCATCACCATTATTGTCTTCAACCGTTGCATTTCTGATATTAAACACACTGTTGACAGATTTTTTCTGTGCATCTGAAAGTGTTAATGTACCGCCATTTTGATTATCAAGATTCTTAAAATTGCTGATATTAAGAAATAACTCTTCATCTGCGATCATCTCACTTCTATCAATGAAAATGGTCTCAGGAATACCTGTTTCAGAATTGTATTTAACCTCAACTTTAGCGGCATTATTATCCAGTGCATCACCAATGGTTTTAAAGAGATCATTAACACTTAGCTGATTATACTCAGGAACCATTGCTTTGCTACCATCTGAAAATCTGGCATCAATAACTTTTCCGTCTTGAATTGTCAGCTCAACAGGTTTTCGAGCATCACCTGCAATAAAGCCATTGCGCTGTAGTGTAATGGAATATTTATCAGGGTGTGATCCTTCCCATTTCAACTGATTTGTTTCAAAGTCAGCGCGGGCTTGTACATTATTGTTGCTACCTTGTAAATACTGGTCAATTTCATCTTGTGTCAAGGTATGAAATTCAAGAGCAACACCAGCTTGTCCATTACTTGCTTCTTTTGGTACAGGGGTAGAATTAGCAAAGTATCGCTCTATGGTAATAGTATCTCCAGCCGATAGCTTTCCATCAGAGTTATTGTCGTATATTTTCCCAATACCTGAAAGACGACCATTGCCCACATTGAGTACTGTATTTAGGCGCTGGCGTTGCTCCATAGATAGCCCTTTGCTAATATCAAGCAGAGGATTACTTCTGTCCTTTTCAATAAAGGCAATATCTGCCTCTGTTAAGACGTGGTCATATAGTGTTTCATTAGGAACGTTTTGCGGTCTAAAGCCACCAATAGATTTCAATTTGACGACATCACCTACCCCCAATTTCCCATCGCCATCTTTATCAATAGCCACACCTGTGTAGTGTATTGTTGGTGCATCCATAAGATTAGGTGGTGGTTTACGGTTAAAGCGAGCACCTATTGCATCTTGTTGTTTATCCGTTAGTTTTAGTTCATTCTCCACACTATTTATTTGTAGATTAGTGGCTGTAATAGTCTGTCCGCCATCAACAGGCATTTGGTTGCGGTCAATCACAATTTTAGTTGGCATACCTGTTTTAGCGTCATATTTGACTTCAACCTGACGACCTCTATCAATAGCATCCTGAATAATGGCAAATAGCCCGTTTATTGACTGCTGGTTTTGCTCAGGTGGTTTGCCTTTTGTATCAGCGAAGCTAGCATTACTTACGTTGCCGTTTTGAACATTGATATTAACAGGGCGAGTTATTTCCTGCGGGCAAAAACAAGAGCGTTGAAACTGATAGCTATAGTCCTGTATGTCGTTCTTTTCCCACTTCTGCTGATTTTGATTTAATTCCTTTTGTGCATCTGCTAGTGCAGTACCATTAATAACCGATGCCTGTTGTTCGGATAAAACCATGCGACCGAGCTCAATTTCAGGATTCTTTTCTGGGTTTAACGGTCTTGGATCAGGTTTTTCAAGGTGGATAGCAATATCACCTTTGCTAACTTTGCCATCACCATTAACATCTAAGATACGCACAAACTCACCGCCTGTATGGAAGGGACGGAAGAGATCCAAAGCACGTTGCTGTTGCTTGCTATTTAGTGGTATTTCTTTGTAATGATTGCCTTGAATAGCACTTATATCACTTTTGGTGAGGGTGTGATTGATAATTTCATCGACACCCGCAAAACCACCTGTACGATGAAGTTTAACGGTATCACCAACGGATAATTTACCATCATTGTTTTGATCAAGAACAATACCTGTGAAGCGTATGGTAAAGCCATCCGCAGTACCAATAGGGGGTGTGCGGTTAAAGTGATTAGCGATAGCTTTATGCTCAGCTTTTGTTAGTTTTAATGGTTGAGCGCTTTGAATGGCGTTTAAATCATCTTTGGTTAATACATGATCGCGCACTTCATTAAAGCCAGCAATACCGCCGCTGTAGTGAAGTTTAACAACATCCCCAACGGATAATTTACCATTACCATCTTTATCAATAGCAACACCTGTAAATTTAATGGTTAGCCCATCAAAAACACCATCGGTTGGGGTGCGGTTAAAGTGATTGGAAATGGCGGTATACTCAGCTTCTGTAAGCTTTAACTGTTGAGGAGGTTTAGTGCCATTAATTTGTGCTACTTGCGCTTCTGTTAGGCTAACACGTTCAACTTCTGTTTTTGAATTGTGATAACCCTCAACCATAGGAATAACGCTTGGGCTTTTCATTAAAATGGCGGTATCACCCTTGCTAACTTTGCCATCACCATTACTGTCATAAACATCAACAAAATAGGTGATTGATCTGGAGACAGGAGTGTCAAACAGTGCTAGTGCCTGCTGTTTTTGCTGATCATCCAGTTTTAGTTGTTCGCCCTTAGGATGATCTGTTATTTGTCTGACGGCTGGTTTATCGAGAATGTATTGCTGTGAGCCAAGCATTGCAATATCACCAACGCTTATTTTGCCATTACCATCTTGATCTAATACGCGGACTTTTTCATTGCCAGAAGCGATATAGCCAAACAGATCTAGTGCATGTCGTTGCTGTGTTTTATCCAGCGGAATATCATTGACTTCATTAGCGTTTATTTTCTTTACATCATCTGCGGTTAAAATTTTGCGTGCAATAATGCCATCACTTCCAGGGGCAGGATCTGCGCGATTATCAAAAACAATTGCTTCATCGCCAACGCTAACTTTACCATCGTGATCTTTATCCAGTACAAAAATACTCTTTTCACTAGCTGCCGTGTAGCCAAATAGTTTTTGTAAGTTCTTATTTTGCGAGGCTGATAGATCTAAGCGTGGTGGATTTTGGTCTTCTATGCGTGAGCGTAATTCATCACTTGTTAATCTAATATCGTTGAATCTGAAATTTTCAGTATTAACAACGGTTATGACTTGTCCTGTTTCTTTATGTTTTAGAACAAAGCCGTCTGTTTTTTCAGGTGGTCCTAAGAAGATAGGTTTTAGCGAATCTGTTGGTTGAGAAAGTGTTGAAATTGTATAATCATCAAGTTTAGCTCTGATTCTTGCGGTATCTTGACCTGAGCCACCATCAAGGTAATCTGAACCCAAACGGCTGGCTAGAACATCATTCCCCTCTCCTCCCAGTAAAACATTGTTGCCTCGTCCACCTGATAGATAATCATTACCTTCTCCACCTACCAGCGTATCGTTTCCGCTTCCTCCATAAAGACGATCTCTACCCGCCCCGCCTGATAAAAAATCATTACCTTGGTGACCTCTTAATTGATCATTTCCGCCTAGACCTAATATATAGTCATCACCATAGCTACCTTTTAATTTATCATTTCCTTCCGTACCAATAATATGATTGCGTGGTTCAGTGGTTCCTTCTGGGGTAAGTGCAGTGGTTTGATTTTGTTCTTGAGGGGTGTCTTTATTTTGCTTAGAGCCACCTTCTTTTCTTGTATTAGGCTTCTCTTTCAGTTCTGATTGCTGTGGCTCTTCTTGTAATTGTTGAGTCAGTGTTTGTATGAGTTGCATTAGGTTTTGCATTAAAGGTGAGTTATTTGCCTGAAATGCAGGTAATGATTGCAACTGGGTAAGGGTTTGCTGGATGTCCACAGGTTGCTTTTCCGACCTGCTTTGTGTCTGGTTTGTTGTATTCAGACCGTTATTGTAAATCATAATATATTCCTTAAATCTTTCTTTAGTAGTTAATTATTACAGAGCAAAAACCTAGAGCCTGTGCCACTTTATCCTAGCTATAAATAAAAAAATTATGCTTTTGTGTTGAACTAAAGGCGTGATACAAAAGATAAAAGGCTGTGTGTAAAAATCATGTAGGAAGAATAAGTTGTACTAATTAATAATGATTAGCAAGCTGTGGATAGTTGATTAATTTTGAAATAACGCTATATTTACAATACCTTTGCTAATTATGAAATTAACCCCTTATAGGGCTTAGCATTACTGCTAACGTTGTTATCAAAATTTAGCAAAGATATTGATTTAGCAGTGTTAGGAAGTTCCAAGCAATGATTTTACCCATCTTACTTGCCCTTTTGCTCCTGCTTGAATCATCTCAATCGTTGCGTAGAGCAACGATTGAGATGCTCCAATCAGGAACAAAAAATTAGCGCAATAGAGGTAAATTCATTACTCGGAACTTCCTTATATAAATACAGCAAACGGAGTAAATGAATGAATATTTCTGAACTATTACTTGGCAGTCAGAATTCTGAGGCGATTAGTGAAATTGCACGTAAACTCGGTATTTCAGAAGAACAAGCACGTAGTGGAATAGGAGCATTAGCACCCTCATTAAGCAGAGGCATGCAACATCGTGCTAAGAGTGAAATTGGTGTGAATGATATTTTGGATGCATTAGGTAAGGGTAATCATTCAAAATACCTTGATGAGCCAAGTAGATTAGGCAAACAGGAAACTGTTGATGAGGGTAACTCTATTCTTGGGCATATTTTTGGTAGCAAAGAAGTGAGTCGCAATGTTGCTAAAGATGCAGCAAGTAAAACGGGGCTTGGTAGTTCGCTAATGAAAAAAATGCTACCAATCGTAGCATCTATGGTAATGGCGTCACTTAGCAAAAAAGTGATGGGGGGCGGTTCTAAAGCGCCAAGCCGATCTCAATCAGGCGGTCTATTAACCTCATTATTGGATTCAGATGGTGATGGATCTATTATTGATGATGTATTAGGAATGGCCTTTAAGGCAGCATTTCGTTAATCCTTAGAAGCGAGTACGGAATGATTTCTTGATCTTAAAATAACGCAGAATTTTTTCCGTGCGCGTACCTTACAGTAGATGAATATAAAGTAGGTGAGCATACTAAATCCACTTATAACATTCCTAAATAAATCAAGACGACAGCAGTCAAAAAATAATAGCTGACAAAACGAAACGACATCCACTGCTCCCAACCATTAGGTAGAAGCTTTTTTGTTGATGAAAAAAAATGATTTAACAGAAAAAGAAAGAGTATTGATACAGAAAATAATAATGTAAACACTCCCAGTGACATGAATAACTTAGCCATTTATTTTCCTCATTATATGAATCACGTTGCTGAAAAATTTGAGATCATCTTAAGCTCTATAGTTTTTCACATAAATAATTGCACCCTTCGACTCCGCTCAGGGTACAGCTCCCTGAGCGGAGTCGAAGGGTGCGGAAATTTAATAAATGAATGTCTCTAGCTAAAAATAGCTCGTTGAAAGAAAATTGGATTAATCTGCAAACGATATACAGGTATAATATCGCATCTACTTATCTAAGGAACGTGCACGAAACAACTTCCCGATATCTAACTTGCCTTTTTATCCCAGCTTGGATGATCTCATTCGTTGCGTAGAGTGACTATACGCCTCATGAGTTCATCCCATCTGAAATAACAATTCTGCGTTAGAACTTCGGGAAGTTATTCCGTGCACGTTCCTAAACAATAATCAAGCAATTAAAAATGACTGAAAATAATAAATCTAGCGACAAGCCTCTCAACTTTATCGAAAAAATTATTACTAAAGACCTTAAAGAAGGGGGTGTCGATAAAATTCATACCCGTTTTCCACCTGAGCCAAATGGTTATTTGCATATAGGTCATGCAAAGTCTATCTGTCTTAATTTTGGATTAGCAAAACAATTTAATGGGCGCTGTAATTTACGTTTTGATGATACCAATCCTGCTAAAGAAGATGTGGAGTTTGTTGACTCCATTAAAGAAGATATTAAATGGCTAGGTTTTCAGTGGGATGGTGACGCGCATTTTACCTCTGATTATTTTGATCAACTTTATGATTGGGCAGTTTTACTCATCAAAGAGGAAAAAGCCTATGTGTGCGATTTGAATCAGGAAGAAATGCGTCAGTATCGCGGTAATTTAACCACAGCGGGTAAAGAGAGTCCTTATAAAATCCGTAGTGTGGAAGAGAATCTTGAGTTATTTGAGAAAATGCGTGCGGGAGAGTTTGCTGAGGGTGCTTGCTCTTTACGTGTCAGTATTGATATGGCGCATCCCAATATGCAAATGCGCGACCCTGTTATTTATCGTATTAAAAATATGGCGCATCATCAGACGGGTGATAAATGGTGTATCTACCCATCCTATGATTATGCTCATGGTCAAGGCGATGCGATTGAGGGTATTTCTCACTCCATTTGCACATTGGAATTTGAAGAGCATCGTCCCGTTTACAATTGGTTTATTGAAAATCTACCCGTGCCAGCCACCCCGCATCAGTATGAATTTTCACGCTTAAATGTAAATTATACAGTAACCAGCAAGCGTAAATTAAAGCAGCTTGTTGATGAAAATCATGTCGATGGTTGGGATGATCCGCGTATGCCAACAATTTCGGGGATGCGTCGCCGTGGCTTTACCCCTAAGTCTGTGCGTCAATTCTGTGAAATGGCAGGTGTTACCCGTGTCGATGGTGTGGTCGATGTGAGTATGCTGGAATATGCCATCCGTGATGATTTAAATGAAAATGCACAGCGCGCTATGTGTGTATTACATCCCTTAAAAGTAGTTTTAACCAATTATCCTGAGGATAAAAAAGAAGAAATGATCGCACCAGGTCACCCTAACCGTGATGATCTTGGAACACGCACCCTACCGTTTGGGCGTGAAATACTTATTGATCAGGATGATTTTAGAGAATCGGCCAATAAAAAATACAAACGTTTAGTGATTGGCAAGCGAACAAGACTGCGTAATAGCTATATTATTGAAGCCGATGAAGCGATTAAAGATGATGATGGCAAACTTATCGAAGTCCATGCACGCATTATTGAAGATACGGTTGGTAAAAACCCTGCGGATGGCATTAAAGCTAAAGGTGTGATTCACTGGGTTTCGGCAACTGATCATATTGATTGTGAAGTGCGCTTGTACGACCGTCTATTTAATGAAGAAGCACCTGATG
The DNA here is from genome assembly GCA_011322515.1 of Leucothrix mucor. Lineage (GTDB taxonomy): Bacteria > Pseudomonadota > Gammaproteobacteria > Thiotrichales > Thiotrichaceae > JAGLBW01. Next base: position 703 of record DRMS01000271.1, on the reverse strand, counting down.
CGGGTGGTAAAGACTTTTTAGATTCAATTAATCCTGATAGTTTAGAGATAGTATCAGGTTGCAAAGGTGAAGTTGGATTAGCACAGGCATCAGGAGAAGATCATTATCAGTTTGAACGTGAAGGGTATTTTATTCTTGATTCTAAATATTCTAATGAGGATAAAATGGTATTTAACCGCACAATTGGATTGCGGGATAATTGGGAGCGTAAGGCTTAATAAAGAGTAAGGAAGTTCCAAGCAATAATTCGGCTACCACCTTAAGTTGGTAGCCAATAATTCTACCAATCTTATTTGCCCTTTTGCTCCTGCTTGAATCATCTCAATCATTGCGTAGAGTAACTATGCGCCTCTTGAGATGCTCCAATCAGGAATTGCTATACCCTTGGGTACAAAAAATCAGCGCAATATAAGTACATTCATTACTTGAAACTTCCTAACTTAAAATAGTAGATGCCATAAAAAAGCCACCTCAACTTGAGGTGGCTTTTTTATGGCTAAAATGTAAATCCCGCACAGAAAATCACTCATACTAACAATAAGATATAAATCATTGAGCGTAAGTATTCAGCTAACCCATTCGCCTATAATCTGAAAATTTATACCGAATATATTTATTTTTGATCAAATATATGGCAAAAAATATTTTTTAGGATATTTTGCTGTATGAAAAACAGTCTATTGATTGTTTTTACCTCACTTCT
>DRMS01000270.1 GCA_011322515.1 Leucothrix mucor | reverse complement strand
CAATCGTTGTGTAGAATGACTATGCGCCTCTTGATATACTCCAATCAGGAGCAAAAAATCGGCTCAATATGGATAAATTCATTACTTCAAACTTCCTTATTGAATCATTGCCAAACATCTGAAAAAGAAAATAGTTCGTATGCAGTCTATGGAATATAGAGTACCCTCATAGTCCAATTGCATGCTTTATTTGTTTCAAAATAAAGTTTTGAAAATCATAATTTAAATAAGGAATAGTCTATGTTTCACCCTATTGAAATCCCTTTTGGTAGCAAAATGCTTTTTAATGTTGTTGACCTAAAAGAAGGCGTAACCATCGAAGATGTTGAGCTACTGTTAGGCGAAATGTGTAATGTAGTAAAAAATAACTACGGTGATGATAATGGCGGATTTATAGGTGGTCAGGTGTATCGCAATGCAGGTTTTATCTCAGAGGAAGGTTCTGTTCGAGAAAATATCGATAATGATAAGCGCATACAACAAGAAATGGGGGATATTGTTATCGTCACTTATTGGGAATCTTTTGAGAAACATGAAGCCTCACATGCCGATAAATTATTCAATGATAAATTTGCACAATTAGCAGAATATTGCGACGGCACCTTTGAAGTAGGTTACGACATGCTATGGCAAGGCGTGCCTGATAAGTAATTCATTATTTCTTATTGATCTGAGTCACCTGCAAAATTAGCAAGGTAACCCGTATGGAGTTTACGGAATACGAAAAAAGGCGGACTATGCACAATATTCCTATGATTTAATTAGAATGAATAAAAATTGAGAAAGACCATGAAAGAGCATAGTTCCCCCATATTCCGCAAAGCCTCATACAAGCTACGCCACTAATTTTTCAATCGAAAGAAGAGATTTTGTCATGCTTTTTTGGAAATTTAATACCTAAATATCTATAAGTAGAATCCTCACAGTTTATCTATATAATGCACAGCACTTTTATATAATCAAAAAACTAGATTTCTATTATGACTAATTTTATCGAAGAATTAAGCTGGCGTGGCATGATCCACGATGTAATGCCTGGTGCAGAAGCGCATTTAGCGGAGTCAATGCGGTGCGCTTATGTAGGCTTTGATCCTACGGCTGATTCTTTACATATCGGAAACCTAGTTCCCATTATATTATTAGCCCATTTTCAGCGTTGCGGACATAAGCCTATTGCTTTAGTGGGTGGCGCAACGGGGATGATTGGTGATCCATCGGGTAAATCTTCTGAGCGTAATTTATTGGATGAGGCAACATTGCGGCATAATGAAAAAGCGATTCAACAACAATTATCGCATTTTTTAACCTTCGATAATGCAACAGAAAATGCCGCTATTTTAGTTAATAATTATGACTGGATGAAAGAGTTTTCCTTTCTAGAATTTATTCGTGATGTAGGGAAGCATATTAGCGTCAATTATATGATGGCTAAGGACTCGGTTAAAAATCGTATTGTTTCTGATGATTCCGCAGGGGGGTCAGAGGGAATGAGTTTTACTGAATTTACCTATCAGCTAGTGCAAGGTTATGATTTTTTGCATTTATATAAAAATAATAACTGTAGCTTGCAAATGGGGGGCAGTGATCAGTGGGGAAATATCACCACGGGGACGGAGTTAGTGCGTCGTATGGCGCAGGGTAAAGCGTATGCGATTACTTGCCCGTTAATTACTAAAGCAGATGGCTCTAAATTTGGCAAAAGTGAAGGCGGTAATGTTTGGCTAGATCCTCAGCGCACCTCACCCTATAAATTCTATCAGTACTGGTTGAATTCTAGCGATGAAGACAGTGAAAAATACATTAAAATTTTCACCTTTCTTGATGAAAAAACCATTAAGGAATTAATTGCAGAACATAGCGAAGCACCGCATAGTCGCTTATTACAAAAGCGTTTAGCCAGTGAAATAACGCAAATGGTGCATTCACAGGAAGCATTGGATAAAGCAATTCAAGCCAGTAATATTTTATTTGGAAAGTCTACCCGTGATGATTTAAAGCAATTGGATGAGCAGACTTTTTTAGATGTATTTAGTGGCGTGCAACAAGCAGAGGTTAGCATGAGCGTGTTGGATGATGGCTATGATTTAGTCGCTGCTTTAGCCGCTGATACAGGCTTTTTAAAATCCAATAGTGAGGTCATGCGAGCGCTTAAACAAAATGCTATTTCAGTAAATAAAGAGAAGGTCAAAGCAGGGTATACCTTGAGTAAAAATGATTTGATTAAAGGCAAATTTATTTTATTGCAGCGTGGCAAGAAAAATTATTTTGTATTGAGTTTGGTTTAAGTTGCTAGGAAATTTAGAGGAATAAGTTGAAGGATGATGGTATCACTAAAATTTAGATCCAGCTTCGACAGAGCTTGATTTACTTTTCAATATTAAAGGAACTAAACAATAAATGACGAATTTAAATACAGTTGACTGGGAACATTTTTACCAAAATGGTAAAACAGGATGGGATCGTGGTGATATTAGCCCTAATCTAAATTATTGGCTTGAAAATCAGCAACTAGAACCCTGTCGTATTTTGATACCTGGATGCGGTAACGGCTATGAAGTATTACATCTGGCTGAAAAAGGTTTTGATGTAGTTGCCATTGATATTGCGCCAACGGCTGTTGATAACTTAAATAAGGCACTGACAGATAATAAGCTCAAAGCTGACGTTATTCTGGCTGACTTTTTTAGCTGGAATCCTGATAAGCCTTTTGATGCTATTTATGAGCAAACTAGCTTGTGTGCTTTGTCACCAGAACAATGGCAATTATATGAAAAATGTTTATATAACTGGTTAAAGTCCGATGGTAAGTTACTGGCTCAATTTATGCAAACAGACGCAGAAGGTGGACCGCCTTATCATTGTGAGATTGGTGATATGACTGAGTTATTTGATGCATCACGTTGGCAATGGAGTGAGGAACATACTACTGAGGCAATACATTCTGCTGGGAAGCGTGAACGGGTTTATCTTCTAAGTAGGAAGTTATCCGAGAATAGAAAATAAACCTATTCCAGTATTGCTTTCACGAGGTGAGGCTTCCTATTCTTGAACTTTAATCTAAGGAACGTGCACGGAATAACTTCCCGAAGTTCTAACGCAGAATTTTTATTTCAGATTGGATGAACTCATGAGGCGCATAGCATAGTTACTCTACGCAACGAATGAGATCATCCAAGCTGGGATAAAAAAGCAAGTTAGAGATCGGGACGTTGTTTCGTGCACGTTCCTAAGCCGAATCTTCTTTTAAGCGTTCTTGTCGCCTCTGCTCTTCTTCTCGTGCTGCTTGAATTTGAACCATCACGGAATCAACATCTGCGGCATGAGTAGATTCTTGATAT
>DRMS01000269.1 GCA_011322515.1 Leucothrix mucor | reverse complement strand
GAAAGGCAAAGCGTGTTACTAGATCAAGAGGAAGACCTACTAAAAAATGGCCACGTATAACGCGTTGGGAATACGGTAGATTTACAGTGTATTTTGAAAAGCATATTGTATTGCATACGGTTATGAATTAACCCATATTATGTACTCCACTAACATCATCACTATTAAATAATGGAGTGCAATTTCAGGAGTGAAAGCTTCAGCTTTGCCTTCAAGATAAGCCTATCTTGTTTTGTTTGACAGAAAAGCTGAAGCTTTCACTCCTTTGGAACTTCCTTATATTAACTTATCATGTCGCGCTTCAGCATCAGATAACACCCGCTCCTGCTTTGCCCGCCAAACCCCATCCTTTTCTTTTTCTAATAAAATTTCAAGACCATGAGACTTGTGCTTGCCGTCAGTTGCAAGGACTGATTCGACTGTTTTGAACATGATTTGATAATCATTAGTCGCCTGTATCTTCAAGCCCTCATAACTCACGCTTTTAAGTACGCCATCTTTAAACTCTTGCTCACTTTGCCTAGCCCAGTCTTCATAACTAACACTTTCAAACCCTTCTACCCCCGTGACCTTCACACGCTTGGAGATAAGATTAAAATGTGCCTCAAATTGTCTATTAGTTGCAGTACGTGCTGAGTCATCAAGCCACTGCTGTGCTATTACTGTTGCTGAATTAGCGTCTAAATCCTGAGTCATAATAAACCTGAATAATATTTAATGGCTGGCGATAGTAGCGAGGTTCTAATTTAAAGCCAAGTTATTAAATTTTCATTCAAGAACAAAAAGGGTATCATCACCCTTCCTACTCACATGGAGCTACTACAAATGTCCATACGCCCTGCCTTTAGTATCGGTCTTATTATTACCGCTAGCATTATGGCAACCGCACTATTTTTTCAATATATTTTACTACTAGCTCCCTGCCCACTTTGTGTTTTGCAGCGCATTATTGTAGTGACATTAGGTGTCATTTTTCTTATCGGATTGCTACATAATCCAAAGCATAGTCTAGTACGCAGGCTTTATGGTCAAATAATCGCAACCACCAGCCTTACAGGGCTTGGAATAGCAGGTCGCCATGCGTGGTTACAACAATTACCTAAGGATCAGTCACCAAAATGTGACGAGGACTTAAACTATTGGATCAGCACACTTTCCCCCAGTGAAGTCATTGAAAAAATATTCGCAGGAGCAGGGGACTGCGTTGAAGTTACATGGAAATTTGCAGGATTCAGCATTCCAGAGTGGAGTCTTATTGTTTTTAGCATTTTTTTTCTCTACGGCATAAAATTACTAATAAAAGGGCATTAGCACAGAAGATCAAAAAAAAACAAGCAAATGTTAGATTTATTATGCCCACCTACTTATTACGAGTTATAATATAGCTATGGCTAAGAAACGAAAGAAAAAAGGACACGGCGGCAAAGTAATTGCCTCTAATAAAATTGCACGGCACGAATACTTTATTGAAAACACCCATGAAGCAGGGCTTGTATTGCGTGGTTGGGAAGTTAAAAGTTTACGCGAGGGGCGGGTGCAACTCAAAGAAAGTTATATTAATTTTCATCAGGGCGAAGCATGGCTAGTGGGATCACATATATCCCCCCTACTTTCAGCATCTACTCACGTTAATCCAAACCCTACTCGACAGCGTAAATTATTATTACATGATTATGAAATTGTGCGCTTGCAAGCGGCAGTAGACCGCAAGGGTAATGCCATTATCCCACTCAGCCTTTACTGGAAGAACAACCATGTAAAAGTTGAAATTGGTGTAGGCAAAGGTAAAAAATTACACGATAAGCGCGCATCCTCAAAAGAACAGGATTGGAACCGTGATAAAGCACGACTGATGAAAAACGCCTGATTTTGGCTGAGTAACCTAAATAGGAGGACACAATAAATCTAATATGTTGCTCCCACCCAAAAAACAGGGCATAACACTTTATATTCCGATCCTCTGCACTCCTGTTGTCGTTGCATAACCCTGCTATGCACCTCAACAATGCCTTAAAGTTCGAAAAATAAACGTTGGAAATTTTGTTAGATTTATGATGACCTCCTCCCTATACTACTATATTCAAACGGTGTATTTATTACGACAAGAGGATTGATTGTCTATTTGATAACCAATTAACTGTAAAATAGACAGTTTCGTTCAGTTATACTGTTCTTAAATGAAGATTTAGTCCATCTTAGGTGTCGCTTTGATGCAGTCTTCAATTAAATACCCCTAACAAAAATATAGGCTATCAATTTAAGCTAGGACAGTGAAGTGTAGGTAGATTACGTTGCCTCGCTAGCTCAGCAAACCTATGCAAGAACTACCCACCTTAAATTAGTAGCAAAAAGCAAACTGTATCTCTATCTTCAAACTCCAGCCAATATGAAGTGTGTGTATATGAATTATAAAAAATATCCCCTAGCAATTTTACTAACAGCCCTCGTCACCCTTAACGCTGTATCCTGCTCAAATAACGACTCATTATCCCTATTGAACCCATCATCAGCCCGACTTCAAGACCCTCTTAGTGAACAGTTTTACAATGTGATGGCTGGGGAATTATATGGGGAGATGGGCAATGATAAACTGTCTTTAGAGCATTATCTGAGAGTAGCAATGCAAAATGATGATCCCAGCGTTGCCAAACGTGCCACACAAATTGCCTCTCGCTCTGGACAAAATAGCAAGGCGATCAAAGTCGCTCGACGCTGGTTAAAGTTAGCACCTAAATCACTTGAAGCACGTCAATACCTTGCTTTACTGCTCATGCGCCAAAAGGAGCATCAAAAATCTGCCCAGCAACTGCATAAAGCACAAATTCAGCTAGATAAACAAGGCAAGGAAGGCGTAGAAATCATTGCTATAATGCTCGCTTCCGAAAAGCAGCATGAGTCCGTTTATCAAACGTATAAAGAATATCAAAAACTGGAACCTATCTCTGCAAACATCCAACTCATTTTATCATCACTAGCCTTTAAAGCGCGCCATTATGAGGAAGCCTTAGCCGCAGTACAACCCTTATCAACGCAGCTCAAAGGTGAGTCAAAAGAACAGGCGCTATTATTGCAAAGCAAGATCCTCTATAAATTAGAGCGCCAATCAGAAGCAATGCAGATTTTATCACCTTTAATGCAATCAAAATCAACCACTGATGTTGCCTTGCTAGAGTATGTGCGTTTATTAATTAGGGATAACCGTAATGAAGATGCCGCTACAGTATTGTTACGCTTAAATGCAAAATATCCCAATAGCCTTGATATTAGCAAAGCGCTGATTGCTCTCTATCTTGATTTACAAGAATATACTCAAGCAGAAAAACACCTACCTAAATTATTAAAATCTATTAAATACCAAGGTGTTGCACACCACTTTCAAGCTGAAATTTATGAGTCACGGCATGAACTAGATTCCGCCTTAAATGAATATCAAAAAGTACAAGATGGCGAGTTATATGACAGCGCCCAAGGTAGAATTCCACAGCTACTAGCACAGCAACATGGGCTGGATATGGCGCGCGAATGGTTGCACCAAAAAGTATCCAATACAAAAATCACTAAGATCAAAGCAAAATTTCTAATCATTGAAGCGACAATGCTGTTAGACAAAAGCGAATTTAAAGAAGCTGTAAATCTTCTTAATGAAGCTGACAGCTTGACACCCAATCATATCGATATCCGCTATAGCCGTGCAATCGCCCTACAAGAGCTCAATCAAATTGCACAGGCAGAGCTTGATTTTCGCTTTGTGCTGAGCAAAAATAAAAATGATGTCAATACGCTCAATGCGTTAGGCTATATGCTAGCCAATAAAACAAACCGCTTAGATGAAGCACAAGAACTAATCAACAAAGCATTATCACTCCGACCTGATGATACAATGATCATTGATAGCCTTGGTTGGTTGTATTACAAACAAGGAAAAATGGATAAAGCTGAAACTCACTTAAAAGAAGCTTATAAAGCAAATAATGACCCTGAAATCGCTAGCCACTTGATTGAAGTACTATCAAAAAAAGGAAATAAAGAAGAAGCACTCGCTATTTTTAAAGAGATGATTGAACAATTTCCAAATGATGACCAACTAAAACGGGTGAAAAAGAATATTATTGACTATAATCGGAACTCTTAAAAAACGTTGAGAACGGATTAAAAAGGTCAATAGATGAATGTTTTAACAGAAAAAAACCGATACACCCTTAATAAAATAGGCGTAGCCCTGTTATTTAGCACGCTTTTACTCGGTGGTTGCACCAGCCAACAAAGTAGCATTAAGCCAGTAGTAAAAGCAACGCCTAAACCCACTAAAACAGTCTCTAGCAAAGAGGCATTATGGCACAAACGGCAACAACAATTTGCCAGAATGGCATCTTGGAATATGGATGGTAAAGTAGCAATGCGCTACAAAACAGATAACTGGAGCTTTGGCGTTAATTGGGCGCAAAAAGGCAACAACTCTGTTATCAACATTAAAAATCCATTTACAGGCGCAACCGTTGCGTTACTGACGCAAAATAATAAAAAAGTGACACTCAAAGCGTCTGATGGCAAAACCTACCAAGACACCAATGCCGAACGATTGTTAAAAAAACAAGCCAATATCGAGCTACCACTTGAAGGTTTAGTCTATTGGGCGCGCGGTATTACTGCGCCACAATACCCTAAAGGTAAGGTTGTCCTTGATGCAATGGGTCGTCCAAAAAAACTTACCCAAGCCAATTGGGTGATCAAATATAAGCGTTACAAAGGCAATGCTTATAACTCACTTCCAAAGAAAATCATCCTAACGCGTAAAAAGGATGCCGTTTATGTCAATATGGTCGCCAAGAAATGGAAGACCCGATAAAACAATATGATGTTACTTGCACCTGCCAAGCTCAATCTATTTTTACATATCACAGGACAGCGTGAGGATGGCTATCATCACTTACAAACCGTGTTTCAGTTTTTGGACTATGGCGATGAAATAGAACTGAACCTACGTGATGATGGGCAAATAAAGCGCTTATCTGGACTAAAATCGATAAAAACTGAAGATGATCTGGTCATTCAAGCCGCTAATCTACTAAAAGCTCACACCAAGTCATCACAAGGTGTTGAAATACGAGTCAGAAAAAAACTCCCAGTCGGTGGCGGTCTTGGTGGTGGTAGTTCGGATGCTGCCACCACCTTGGTCGGACTGAATACACTATGGGGATGCCGCTTAACAACTGATACATTAGCCGATCTAGGTCTGCAACTAGGTGCGGATGTTCCCGTCTTTGTGCGCGGCTATGCAGCTTGGGCAGAGGGTATCGGTGAGGTCTTAGAACCGATTTTTCTTGATGAAAACTGGTTTGTAGTCGTCCATCCCAATGTTTTTGTATCAACGGCGGAAATTTTTTCAGATCAGGCATTGACACGGGATTGCGAACCCTGCAAAATAGCGCGCTTTCTTGAGGGGCAGGTTACTAATGTTTTTGAACCTGTCGTAAGAAATAAGCATCCAGACGTTGCAAAAGCACTGGATTGGTTATCTTCTTATTCGCCAGCACGTTTAACTGGAAGTGGCAGTTGTATTTTTGCTAAATTTTCAGATAAAACAGTTGCAAAAAAGGTGCTAAATGAGTTACCTTCTCGCTGGTTCGGATTTGTAGCAAAAGGATTGAATAAATCACCTTTGCAAACAAGTCTTGAGAAATACTTATAGTTTGTTTGTTATATAAAATTGGGCCGTCGCCAAGCGGTAAGGCACCGGGTTTTGATCCCGTCATTCGTAGGTTCGATCCCTACCGGCCCAGCCATTATTTTAGGACTGAGAATTTAATAAAGTCCGAAGCTCACAACAAGGTTTTTTGATTCTACCCATTACGACTGAGATCGAATGGGAGCGAAAAAACAAGAAAGAGCTTTGGAATATATTGAATGCTCACTCCTCACTAGGAAGCTTTAGATAGTATCTTCAGCTTCCTTTTTTACTTTTAGCGAGAGCAGATTGTGTCTGATGAAAGGATGATGATATTTGCAGGTAATGCGAACCCGCAGCTTGCTCAGTCCGTTGCCGACCATATCGGTGTCCCTTTAGGAAAAGCAACTGTCTCCCAGTTCAGTGACGGCGAGATTCATGTAGAAATACTTGAAAACGTACGTGGTAGCGATGTCTTTGTTATCCAACCAACCTGTGCACCTACCAATGATAACTTAATGGAATTGCTCATTATGGTGGATGCATTACAACGCGCATCAGCCGCGCGAATTACAGCAGTCATACCCTACTTTGGTTATGCTCGTCAAGATCGTCGCGTACGCTCAAGACGAATGCCCATTTCAGCAAAACTTGTTTCGGACATGCTATCAACAAGTCATGTTGATAGGATTCTAACCATTGAACTTCACTCTGAGCAAATTCAAGGCTTCTTCGACTTACCCGTTGATAATATTTATGCCTCAGGCGTATTAGGAGCTGACATTACCGCACAGAGCTACGAAAACCCTTGCGTGGTTTCGCCTGATGCTGGCGGTGTAGTGCGCGCAAGAGAGCTAGCAAAAGCACTCGGTGATATTGAACTAGCCATTATTGATAAACGCCGCCCTGCTCCTAATGTCTCTGCTGTTATGCACATTATTGGCGACATAAAGGGAAAAACCTGTCTTATTGTTGATGACATGGTAGACACCGCAGGCACACTTTGCCATGCAGCAAACGCACTAAAAGAACAGGGTGCAATAGCCGTTCACGCCTACACCACACACCCTGTCTTATCAGGAACAGCTGTTAATAATATATCAACATCAAGTCTTGATAGTCTCGTCGTAACCGACACCATTCCACTCAATGAACAAGCTAGGCAATGTATTAAAATACGTCAAATTTCAGTTGCTAAAATACTATCAGCCTCTATTGAACGCATTAATAGAGAAGAATCACTCAGTGACTTATTTGCTGATATAAAATTTTAAGATTTCGTAAATCCTTTTTTGAGGATTTTTTTGTAGTTTCTGGTCGCGGAAACTACTGACATTGAAACACAAGAGACTAAAACACTAGCCCTTGACTGTTTCGTTTATTTTGGAGAAAACTCATGGCAAACGATTATAGTTTGACCGCTACTTCACGAACTGATTTAGGGAAAGGAGCGAGCCGCCGCCTACGTCGTGAAGCACTCATACCAGCAATTGTCTATGGTGGTGATAGCGAACCTGCTTCTATTACTTTAAAAAGTAATGAAATGGTACGTAACTTAATGGAAGAATCTTTTTATGCCTCATTAATCACCTTAAATATCGAAGGCACAGAAGAAATCGTTATTTTACGCGACTTACACCGCCATCCTTTCAAAGCAATTATCATGCATGCTGATTTCCTGCGCGTAAATGCAAAAGAAACACTGACCGTGACTATACCCTTGCACTTCATAAACGAAGAATCTGCAAAAGGTGTTAAAATGGGGGGCGGTATCATCAACCACGTCATGAATGAAATTGAAATATCATGTCTACCACAAGATATTCCTGAATATATTGAAATTGATATTATAGATCTTGATTTACATGAGTCAATCCACCTATCTGAAGTCAAATTCCCTAAAGGCGTTCAAGCGACGATGCTAATTGTCGGAGAAGGCGAAGATGAAAGTGAAAATGCTTCACTACCCATCGTCAGTATCTACGAACCTCGCGCTGCAAGCTCAGAAGACGACACTGCAAGCACTGATAGCGAAGAAAGCTCTGCTGATGTTAACGCCGATAGCGATGATAATACGGATTAAAGTGAGTTAAAACCGATGGCAAAAAACGCCATACAATTGATAGTCGGCTTGGGTAATCCAGGCCGCAAATACGACAAAACTCGGCACAATGCTGGGTTTTGGTTTGTAGATGAACTTGCAAGACGCTATTCAGCTAATTTCAAACTAGAAAGTCGCTTTTCAGGTGAAGTCAGCAAAACAACTATCGAAGGTCACACCGTTTGGCTACTAAAGCCAACTACTTTTATGAATAAAAGTGGACTCGCTGCAAAGCAACTCGCCTCATTTTATAAAATACCCGTTGAAAATATTCTCATTGCTCACGATGAACTCGACTTATCGCCTAGCACAGTGCGCTTAAAATTATCAGGTGGGCATGGCGGACACAACGGCTTGCGGGATCTACACGCACACCTCTCTAAAGAATATTGGCGTTTGCGAATAGGAATAGGACACCCAGGTGATCGCAACAAAGTAGTTGATTACGTCTTATCGCAACCCAGTAAAAATGATGCAATAGAAATAGCACGCGCCATTGACAGCGCAGCTGATCAAACTCAGCTAATTCTTGCTGGAGAGATGCAAAAAGCAATGAATCGACTACATACAAAGGATTAAATACTATGGGTTTTAAATGCGGCATCGTTGGTCTACCCAATGTCGGTAAATCAACACTTTTTAATGCACTCACCAAAGCAGGCATTCAAGCAGAAAATTATCCCTTTTGCACCATTGAACCCAATGTCGGCATCGTACCTGTTCCCGATCCACGCATGGAGGCACTAGCAAAAATCGTCAATCCCAAACGCACCCTACCCACCACAATGGAATTTGTCGATATTGCAGGGCTAGTCGCAGGCGCATCACAAGGAGAAGGGCTAGGCAATAAATTCCTAGCACATATCCGCGAAACCGATGCCATCGCACAAGTTGTACGTTGCTTTAATGATGACGACATTGTCCATGTAGACGGAAAAATAGACCCAAGCTCCGACATTGAAACCATCAACACCGAACTCGCACTCGCTGATTTAGATGCAACAGAAAAAGCAATCAAACGCGTCACCCGCGCCACACGATCAGGCGATAAAGACGCAATTGCTCAACTAGCACTCTATGAACGCATCTACGAACACCTAGGCGAAGGACACTCCGCACGCTCATTTGACCTAACAGATGATGAAAAGCTTCTTGTCAAAGAGCTACACTTAATTTCAATTAAACCCATTTTATTTATTGCCAATGTTGCAGAAGACGGCTTTGAAGACAATCCTTATCTAGACGCAGTAAAAGCAATCGCAGAAAAAGAAAAAGCCGAAGTCGTCGCCGTATGTGCTGAAATGGAAGCAGAAATGTCACAACTAGACGATGACGAGCGCGATGAATTCCTAGAAGACCTAGGCTTAGACGAACCAGGACTAAACCGCGTCATTCGCTCAGGCTACGACCTATTAAGCCTACAAACCTTCTTCACCGCGGGCGTACAAGAAGTGCGCGCATGGACGGTCCATCAAGGCGCAACTGCCCCCAACGGCGCAGGACGCATCCACACCGACTTTGAACGCGGCTTTATACGCGCAGAAGTTATCGCCTATAATGACTTCATTGAAAATAAAGGTGAACAAGGCGCAAAGGATGCAGGAAAATGGCGCCTAGAAGGCAAAGATTACCTTCTCCAAGAAGGCGATGTCGTACATTTTAGATTTAATGTGTAGATTTACTGAAAGGCTATTGACAGCCACACACACAATCTATATATTCTCGTTCCTCAGCAAACATGCTGATTAGGCTACATAGCTCAGTTGGTTAGAGCACATCACTCATAATGATGGGGTCCCAGGTTCGAATCCCGGTGTAGCCACCATTTTT
>DRMS01000268.1 GCA_011322515.1 Leucothrix mucor | reverse complement strand
GCTAGCTTCCTGAGCTTGTCGAAGGGTGCGGGTGAATAGCAGAAACTGAACTGTCCCAGCTTAAATTGGTAGCCCAAAAGAAGAGCTGTAGGAATATGATACGCCCCCTTTAAACGAAGCGATCAATACTATTGTTATTAGTTTAGAAGGTGCTTATGTTTTAATGCGGGAAGAAGAGTATCGAGAGGCAATGGGTAGAAAAGGTGTTGATTTACATTATCTTAAATCAACACCCGTTACGGATACAAACAGTTTAGCAAATCCTCGCACTTTGAATCACCCCCTAATGAAACAGTAGACTTAAGAAAACTACCAACACTCCTTCCGCACACTAGCATTTCCGTAATTTTGATATGTCGTGCTAATAGCATCTTTAGCCCCAGTATTTGTAAGTTTAAAAGCAACACATGCAGTATCATGTACTTGTGGACTACTACTATTTCGAATAGCAATTAACGTATAAACAACACAAGGCGTTGTAGCTGTTCCTGTACATGGGTTACCATTTGATGTTGTTGAAGTTAAAGCAACAATATAATCCCCTCCTTCTGTGGTTACTGTTGCGGCTGGGAAACCTAACCCGCCTGCAGAACTTGCACCATTAAGTGTTTTTGCATAACTTAAATTTTGCACATAAAAACTCTCTTGTAATTGGGCAATACGCATCAACTCTACTTTCGCAGGAGTACGCTTACTTTTTTGTACCTGTTTCATATAAGAAGGATAGGCAATAGAAGTAATAATCCCCAAAATGACAACCGTTATCATCACCTCTATTAAAGTAAACCCTATTTGATTATCTTTTCTGATGACATTATTTTTATTATTCATATTGTTTATTCTCACTGTGAAGTCGTTACATGCTTTGCAGGTGCGTACCTAACAACACCAAGCGTATGTCTAGCTCTTGCGCCTGTTCCACTCAAACTGGTATTTGCATTGACATCATAATATTGACAAGCCACACCGCCCGCTTTGGGCGAGACTGTCGTTGACATACCAATACTGGTCAGTGGACATTTTCTATAACCCTGCCATGCAACGCTAACACCTGATTTCAGCGTGCTTTTTGATGCCGTCTCAGCAGGCAAATCAGCACTTGGCACCTCTATTTCTCGGCTAGGAGTATTATTAACAGCCTCCGTTGTATAATGAATATTTGCGGTTTTTCCCAAAGCCGACTCAGCCCCTTGAAACACTAACATTGTGAACAGTGAATTTCCTGTTATTCGTGTTCCAATACCCGCTGTTTTCACCGCACTAAGACCTACTATTGTTAAAATTAGTAAGATGATTATTGCCCATATCAAAATAGCACCTTGCTGTTTGTCATTACTTTTTACATGATTGATTATTTTCATAATTGAACATTCCTAAGACGTACAATAGTAGAGAAAACAGCACGCTGGTACTTATCATTAACACTAAGCACCGTATTATCAAGCAATGTGAATGTTTTTGATTCTTTTTGCTTCTTCACTTTACTGAGTGAACGTACCAAAATAGCTAGCTGAACGCTAATAACACGCCCCCATGCACTAACATTGTCTGCATTTACATACTGATCCACCTGATTATCTGCATTATTATCGACACCGTACAATACCTGTAGGTTTTCCACACCTTCCGCAATCTCAACTAGGGCTGTGCTTCTTGAGCCTGCACAGTTTAAAACAGGAATATTGTCGCTATTCATTCCTACAGAAAAATGATTATAAATTTTTGATGCTTCAACGGTACCGACTCCTCCTACCTGACAAGCAGTAGGCAATTGCGCTCCAGAACAATCTCTATTTAGATTGGAATCACCAAGATACACAACACCAATAGAATCCCCTGTATTGCTGTTTTCCGTCTTTTTATTATTAAATAATGAGGTATCTAAGACATTGCTTTGTCCACCACAACTTGCCGCAGCAATAGTAGAGGTGATAAAGCGATCATCTCCAGCCAGTGGGCTTGCATTGATAGAAACATAGCCTGCGTGTTCAATAATTTGAGTCAGGATTTCCAGTGCCACACGCCCATTATCTTCTAGCGCTAAATATTGACCTTGAGCCAATGATGCGCGCTGTGAACTAAAATAAACAGTTGCAGTACCAACTGATAGCAAGATCCCAAGAACCATTGCGATCATCATTTCAATTAAAGTCAAGCCTGCCTGTTGTTGCCATTTATTCATTGCGAAATCACCGTATTTAAACTAATTTCTCGCGCTAACGTATTCTTGCCATTGCCTTCTTTGCCAAGCACGCGCTCATCCCAATTTATTTTAAAATTAATACCTTGGTCACAAGTACCCGCACCTCCTAAACAAGAAATTTGAATTGCCCCATTGCTTAGCGAGCCACGAATACCACTTAAATGTGCGGCATCATATCCACAAATTGTATGATATAAATCACTCTTTGCCAGCTCTTGTGCGCTACAAGATGTTCCACCATTCATACAGTTTTTACTCAAAACCACATTGCATTTATAACTAGAACTATCTGCAATGGTATAATCATCATCAAAAACAGCCGTTGTATTTGATCGCATGCGCTCTAGTAACTCTTTCATTAGGTCACTCGCCTGAGCTTGCTGAAACGCGTGGCTACTACCTTTCATAGCGACCACTTGCATTGCAGCAACGCCTAACAGACCTACTGAAATAACCAGAGCAGCAATCATAGATTCGATTAAACTGACACCAAGTTGATGCTTGGAGGATGAAAATTTCATTATCTCTACGCCTTTATATTTTTGAATTTTTTAGTTTTACGGCAAAAGTATTTTCTAAAGTATATACAAATGATGCTTGTTATTTTATTAATTTGATCAAATTACAGACAAATGGTATTATTCATAACTGATTAATTCTAAACACACAAAAGACTATAAAATACTCTATTGACAGACAATTAGTTTTATATTAAAAATAAGAGAACCCTAATAAACTAATATAAAAGAGATTATGACTGAATCCATATTTTTTGAATCCCAGACAAAGCATCTGAGCGAACTAACGACCAAACAAATAATTAATTTACAAAATGAAACAAGTCAACAATTAGGGCTTAGAAATTATTTTTCTGATCCAATGAAGGCAGGTGGTAACGCACCAGAAGTTGCCATTATTCCTGCAGGATTATTTGAAATGGGCTCAAATAAAGATGAATTTGGACATTATAAAGAGGAATATCCACAACATTATATTCAAATACGTAAACCATTTGCAATAGGTCGATACGCAATTACAGCCATTGAGTTCGCAAAATTTAAACACGATACAGAATGGTATCAACGCCCAGAATTGCTTTGGGCAAAAGAAAATGAACCTGTTATGAATATTCGCCTTGCTGATATGAAATTATACTTACAGTGGCTCAGCAAACAAACGGGAAAAAAGTATCGATTACCAACAGAAGTAGAGTGGGAGTATGCCGCAAGAGCGGGAACGAATACAGCCTTTCATTTTGGAGAAACCGTTAGCTGCAAAGAAGTGCATTTTAACTCAACCGCACCTTATGAAGAAGCACGTCAAAAGAAAAAATGGTTTTTACCACGTTGTTTCCCCATGCCTAAAGCAATTCCTGTGGGTAGTAAACCAGCCAATAGCTGGGGCTTACATGAAGTGCATGGAAATGTCTGGGAATATACAAACAGCCGCTGGAAAAATTCACACTTGAATGCAAATCGTGATGGAACAGATAGCAATACATCGAACAGCCCTTGGTATGTAACAAAAGGAGGCTCATGGTTTGACCCCGCAATTCTATCTCGAAGTGCGGCACGCAAAAAAAGACTTGATGACGAAATGGATACAAATCTTGGTTTTAGAATATTACGTGAACTTTAATATAATTTTGCTGTTTATAACGGATTCTGTTGGTGTTTGATAATATATCACCTTTTTGCGTAAATTAAAGCGGGACAGGCTTGCGTAGGTTGGGTTAGGTTAGCTTGCCGAGCTAGTGAGGCAACGTAACCCAACAGATTTTAAGATTAATTGTTGGG
>DRMS01000267.1 GCA_011322515.1 Leucothrix mucor | reverse complement strand
TGGCGAAAGTACCAAGCTAACGTGGAATGTAGCTAAAACCAATCAGGAACCAATTAATTGTAGTGAACTTGATGTTTACCTATCAACCAATGGTGGTAAAACATTTACCACAAAATTAGCGAGCAATATTACGAATACGGGTAGCGCTTCAGTTTATCTTCCCAATCATCTTGATCCTAGTGATCACGGACGTTTTAAAATTGCCTGTAGTGATAATATCTTCTTTGCCATTTCTTATTATGATTTTAAATTGGATTATGAGACCTCAGCCCCCCAAGCTTCACCGTCACCTGAACCTAATTTGAGTATTGTTACAAAAAGCCAAGAGAATAATCAAAACTTAGCCCCTGCTTATGGGAATGAGAAAATGCGTGGTGGAGTATTTAGCCCTTTTAATTTGTTTTTTATTATTTTAGCTTGGTGGCAGTTTAAGAGGAAATGTTCGAAAAAATTGCTTTCCTGCTATAGTTTTTCACATAAATAATTGCACCCTTCGACTCCGCTCAGGTACAGCTCCCTGAGCGGAGTCGAAGGGTGCGGAAATTTAATAAATGAATGTCTATATCACTAAATTATTTATTTCATGACATGCAATAAGGCACTTAGACAACACTTGACTCAGGCATACAGCTATGAATTTTAGTAAGCAATTTAATAAAGCAGTGATTTTAACATATCATACAATTGAGCAGATGAAGGAAATGAGCTACCAGTTTAAGGTGGGACAGTTAATGTTTCTGCTATTCACCCGCACCCTTCGACAAGCTCAGGAAGCTAGTTCCCTGAGCTTGTCGAAGGTGCGGGTTGTTTGCTATGACTTTACTTGTCCCACCTTAAGTTGGTAGCCAAGAAATGTTGATGACACCACACTTTCTGACTTAATAGAATCAGGAAATATGCGGCACAAAGATGGAGAGCATCTATGAATTTATAAAGCCTTTAAAAGCAGGGAAGATAATATACTCTGCTTAGCTACCATTGAACGTAATAATTTGATTATTAAAACGGTAATCATCAACTGGGAGTTAAGTTTTTAGAAGCGCAACAAAAAAGGGTTATATCCGACACTACCCATCACACAACAGGTTGCTTAAACGAGTTGTTTTTAATTTAGCTTATTTAATTACCTACTGACACAATGCTGTCAGTAGGCATGAAATAAACTATCGACTCCAACAACTTAAAGGAACTTAATAATGAATCCATTCACCATAATTGCATCTTTCAAACTACATGACGGACAACTTGAAAACTGGAAAGAACTATCAAAAAATATTGATACAGATATCGCAAAAGCAGAGGGATTTATCAGCCGTGACTCAGGGATAGATGCTGATAGTCGCGTTTACTGTATCGTTAAATGGGAAAGCAAAACCCACCAAGAAGCCTTTATGAAACAGCTAATGGCAAGCGAAGGAGCAGATGAAATGATGAAGTACTTTAGCAGTATCGCCAATATGGAAACGGAAATTCGTAACGAAGTTGATATTTTCTGATTGTAACGGATTCTGTTGGTAGTGATTTACAGCGACCAATTTAAACTGGGACAGTAATTTGGCTAAATCGTAGGTTGGGTTAGCTTATTAAGCGTAGCGAAATAACGTAACCCAACAATTAATCTTAAAATCTGTTGGGTTACGTTGCCTCACTAGCTCGGCAAGCTAACCTAACCCAACCTACGCAAGCCTGTCCCGCT
>DRMS01000266.1 GCA_011322515.1 Leucothrix mucor | reverse complement strand
TCTGGCTACCAACTTAAGGCAGGACAAGTAACGTCATGGCAAATAACCCGCACCCTTCGACAAGCTCAGGGAACCAGCTTCCTGAGCTTGTCGAAGGGTGCGGGTGAATAGGCAGAAACATGAACTGTCCCGCCTTAAACTGGTAGCGATAAATCTAATATTTTGCTCGTACCCAAAAAATAGGGCATAGCAATTTATTTTCTGATCTTCTACGTTGTCGTTTTGTAGCCTTGCGTAAACCTCATGCAGGTTACTATTTTTTAAAAATACAAAGCCTGCCTACACTTTATCGCCATTTTTGCTCACTAAAACCACCCATCATTATTATTAATTAACCTATCTAGCAAGTTTTTCCCCTTGTATTACTTCTATGACATCCTTAATAGGCATGGATATTACAAAAGGGAAAATACAATGAAATTACGAGTGATTAACTTAAAGACTACCAGCAGCATTATTATCATTTTAATGTTGCTATCGTCACACCTATCCGCAGCGCAACTACCGTGGAGCAATAAGATTTATAGCCATTTCTCAGATCAGGAGCCGTTGTCAACACTGCTAGAAACATTGGCGGCATCACAAAACACGCAAGTCACTATTAGCAAAAAAATAGATGATGTTGTCAGTGTTCATTTCAAAAAGAAAACGGCAAAAAACATCTTTAAAGAATTAGTTAAAGCACATGGTCTGATTTGGTATTACGATGGTGGCGTACTTTATATTTCTAAAAGAGATGAAACCCAGACGGGTTCAGTTAACCTGAAATATCACACCACCAAAGAATTTGCACAATCACTGCGTCAGCTAGGCATTTTAGATGACCATTTTTACTGGGTGGAATCAGAACATGATAATACCGTTTATTTTAAAGGACCCGAGCGTTTTGTCAGTACAGTTTTAAAAATGTCAAAAATACTGGATAAAAAACCTACAAAGTCACGCATCTATAAATGGATAGATAAAAATGGTGTCCCCAATTTTAGTTCAAAAATGCCAGAGCGCTTTAATAAGAGCAAGAGCTTGGATGTAATCGATGTCGATAGAGACGTATCAGTGGTAGGAAATACGAGTATTGAAAGACGCTGGAAAGCTAATAATTTGAAGTAATATTAATTATTTATGTGCTTGTTACTAGGATTTATAGATGCCTTTTATCTGGAAATATCACCCATCAATTAGCATGACCTTATAATAAAATTTGAAAAGGAACTATAAAAGATGGCAACTAAAAACAGACGCTATTTCCTACGTGTTTTATCAGGAGAAAATGTAGGAGCACAAATAGTACTGGAGCCTAGAGTTCCTATTGTTGTCGGTAAATCGGCAGCTTGTAATGTTATTTTTAATAATGAAGATGTTGCTGATAGGCACGTCAAATTGGTGCTGTCAGACGGTCGTGTGCGCTTACGTCCACTGGCACAGCCCGTGTATGTTGAAGGTAAAGATATTGGGTTACACGATGCAACCTTATTGCCCTATCAACTCGTTACGATTGGCAAGGTTGCTTTCTCCATTGGTGATGGTACAGGGCAGTGGCCTAGAGTAGATCGCCAAGGAAAGAAACAATACCTTGGACTGGAAGGTAGTACTAGCAAAAAGGCTGGGACATCCAGCACTTGGAAAAAATGGCTTTTTTGGCTCGGTCTTATTTTATTAGTATTGGCTAATTTACATTACTTTAGTCGTGATGAAGGCGGTATTTTTAGTGCATTTGGTTTAAAAGACACCGTTGAACAGCAAGTTTATAGTGCAATAGGTGATGCTGATTTATCAGATGTTTCCGTCTCTAAAACACCAACAGGACGTATAAACGTTACTGGTTATGTGGCGACAAATAAGCAAAAGCAACATCTGATTAGTAGTATTTTAAAAGTTAAAGGTGATGTGTCGTATCATATTTTGGTTAATTCCAATATTGAAAATAACGCTTTACTGATTGCGGAAACATTAGGAGAAGAGCAAATACATTTTTCTTCTAAAGGTGATGGCGTTTTAGTGGCTGCTGGCTATACGCAGAGTCAGGCTAACTGGATAAGACTTAGGAGTAATATTCTTGAAGATATTGAAGGCATAGAGTCAATAAGTGATACACAAATTAAGCCTATTCTAGAATTGCTAAAGGGAGAGATTCAGGATAACGGCTTGTCGGAAACAATCAGCATCCGTCAGAAAAATAAGAAATTTATGATTTCTGGTGATCCGACTCAAAAGCAAGTCAAGCAGTGGCATAAGTTGCTTAACAGCGTAATAAAACCTGTTGATGGTTATTGGCAAGTCGTGGAAGATTTTGATACGCCTACCCATGTGAAGGAGTTCAAGCTTTCCCTAAGAAGTGTGAGCGTTGGAGATGTACCGTTTATCGTATCAAAAGATGGTAAGAAGTACTTAGAGGGTGCGCATTTAGGTGAAGGTTATTATATTAAGAAGATCATGGCAGATGAGGTTCTGCTTAAACACAATGGTACAGAGATACCAATCTATTTTGGAAAAAAAGGTGATTCAAAGTGATGCTAGATATTGAGAGAGAGCTACAAAATGATACAACGGGCGAGTATAAAAATAGTGTACTGGTTAAATTAAGAGGGACAAGTACTGAGGTTAGAAATGAGCTAGGGCAAGGATTAGTACCAGATGAGTATGAAAAATTAAGCAAATTATTGCAGGCTTTAGATGCCAGTATAAAGATTGTTGAACAGTATTAGTTAATAATTTTTTATAGTGACGCACTATTATTTAACGAGCCGAAAGGCTTTTTTTTAAATTCCTTGCGTTAATACGGTTAAGTATTAGGAATTATTTATCATTGTAACTTTAAGGAGATCACACAATGGCAGACATAGGTGGAGTAGCAGGTGCAGGTGCAGCAGCAGGTGGAGCAGCAGCAGGTGCAGGACTAGAAGCTCAGAGAACTGAATTACTTGATGCTCAGGATAAAAGTCAAGCTGGCTTTCTAGAGTATCAGGGAAAACAAGTCAATTCTCAGGCTAAATTTTTAATGGCATCCTCTGCTAATAAAATGCAGGCATCTATTGCTCAGGCAATGGCTACCTTTGCTAATTCGCAGGCTCAGGCAGCTGCTAGAGCTTAATTAAGGGCGTTATTTATATCCCTTTTTCGAGGCGTATTTCATAGGTGTGCAGTTTTAAAATCAATGATTTTATTTATTTAATGCAATACTTATGGGGTGCGCCTTGAAGGTAAGATTATAGGTTAAATGAAAATAAAGAGAGTGAAGTATGAAGATTGATAGTGATGTCATCCAGTTGTTGTCTCAAATTGGCTATCTTGCCTGCTTAAAGGGTAATGTAACGGATGGTCAAATGATTATGGATAGTGTAGAAATAAATAGTGATAGCAATCCTGCAGCAATGATAGGGGTTGCTATATCACGAATATATGCAGGTCAATATCCTGAAGCGGCGAGAGCATTAAAAAAAGTTCTCAATACTGAGCCTAGTAATATGACAGCAAAGACCTTCTTAGGTATTGCACTGAGTGAGTCAGGTGAGTCAGAAGAAGCCTTTTCTTTATTTAAAGAGGTTGTTGCTAGTGGTAATTCAGATAATAGGGCGGTTGCTAGCTTCTACCTGGCTGAAATGGATGTGGCTGAAATAAAGTAAGTAGATTTTCTACAGATATTGATTATTTATTGTTAAATAAAATTTTAATATTGGAGTAATAAAAAATGATAGAAAACATGGTCCCCGTTACTCTTGTACATGGAAGTACTCCGCAAACAAATCAGCCACAATATCCAGTACAAATGCCAGAAGAACAAGATATATTAAAATTTAAATTAGAATTAGAACCAGGAGGGAAAACACCTTCTATCTTTGAAGTAACAAATCAAACTGCGAAAATAAAAGAGGCTGATAAGACCGTTTTTGGGCTTATTAAAAACGTAGACGGAAATTATCATCATATTTTGACCAGTATGAGTGATTTAGCGAGAGAGGGGAAAAACCTAAAACTTAAAAGTTTATCCCTATCGCGTGCTGAATCTGAAGTAGTAAGAACACAGTCTACAGGTGATATTAAAGGAAATGAATTTGTGCGTACGCCTGAGGATGGGAATGGGCCTAATGAACAGAGAACGTTATACAAAGAATTACTTGCTAACCAAGAAGCAAATCAATCAACAGCTCTTGACATGATGAGGCTCATTACCAATAGAACGATTGGTCTGCAAATGTTTATGGCTAATCTAAAAATTATAGGTGCAGGTGTGAGTCAAGTGAGTCAAGGATTTAAAACATTATTTCGTTCTTCTGGATAATAGTGAAGATAATGGTATTTTATTCCTGATGGAAAATATGCCGTTTAAAGCGTCATCGATGGCAGTAGTCGGTAAAAATAATGCTTTTTGTTTAAACTATGTATTAATACCCACTAATAATTAGTCAAAATGGGTTGAAAAAATGAAAAACTATAAATTTAATATTAAGCACTTCAAGTTGGTTTCACTACTTATCTTCGGGCTTGCTTTATCAGGCTGTCAAATGGAGTTATACAGCAGTTTATCTGAAGATGATGCTAATAATATGTTATCCATTATGCTCAGTAATGGGATATCTTCAGAGAAAATAAAAAATAAGAAAAGCAACGCATATGCTTTAATGATTGATGAAAATAAAATACCCAAAGCGATAGATCTATTAAAAGAGCATGGCTACCCTAGAGAGAAAGTAACGGGTATCGAAGAGCTTTTTAAGAAAGAAGGATTGGTTTCCTCTCCAATGGAAGAACGTGTTCGCTATATTTATGCCCTTTCACAGAGTGTACAAGAAACGTTATCGCAAATAGATGGTGTATTGACCGCAAGAGTTCATATTGTTATGCCAGAAAACAATCCTTTCATTGATACCATTAAGCCATCATCAGCCTCTGTTTTTATTAAATATCATCCGTCATCGGATATTAAGAATATTAAATCAAAAATAAAACTGATCGTTGAAAAGAGTATTGAAGGGCTCAGCTATGATAAGGTATCGGTTGTAATGTTGCCTGCACAGCTTTCCTATACACGTAGGTAAAAGAACATTTAGCACGACATCCTCTAAGTTGAGTTTTTTAAAGAATTTTGGTTATCACTAGGTTCCGTTGATAGTTGGTTGTATTTTAAAATATGATTATTTTTTCTACTTATAAATATTCAGATAGTAAATTTCGCAGGAGTCCAAGCTTTAGTTTGTGAGAATTGCACAAAACAAGTTTTTAACTTCTTAGATTTTCAAATTATTTAAATTAAAACAAATAGGGCTACCAGTTTAAGTCGGGATAGTTCATGTTTCTGCTATTCGCCCGCACCCTTCGACAAGCTCAGGAAGCGGTGTCCTGAGTCTACCTAAGGGCTAGTTCCCTGAGCTTGTCGAAGGGTGCGGGTTATTTGCCATGACGTTACTTGTCCCGCCTTAAGTTGGTAGCCACAAATAGTTATATAATATATGAGAAAAATATAAAAAATATTTGGTTAGCAATCAAATATCAACAGAGTCTAGGCTTTTAAGATTTTACAAATAAAAATAAAATATGAACAATAATGATCAAACCGACAAAGAAGGCTTACCTTATCCTGTATGGGAGTTTAACTACAAGCCTGAGCGTTATATTCATAAAAGCTGGCTTCATGCACTTCCTAATGGTGAGTTAATTGATAAATTGATGGGAGAAGGGCGCGATACTGAGCGTTTATCTAATTACCTTATATCTCAACTTGGCTTTGATGGTAAATTCTTTTTTGATTTTTCCAATACCTCATCACAACTCGCTTTATGGTCAGCAAGTGATTTAAAAAGACTGGTTATGTATACAGGGCTTTGTTGTCATTATAAAGATATTAAGTTACTGATTATTAGAGAAAAAGTATTAGAAGTGCGTAACTATTTAGGTGATGAAATGTATAATTTTGCAATGAAACGTGCCGCATCATTTATGGACTTTCAGCCTGATATTCTTGATTTTTCAGATAAAGTTCACCTTAATAACCGTGTGATTATTTCAGGACTTGTTTGTTTACATAGCTATATGCGCCGCTTCCCAACTGCATTTATGAAGCGTGTCATTATTAAATTACCCCGAGAATGGTTTGAGCATATGGTTAAATATACTCCTCAAATAACCAAACATGAAAATAAAAAACTAGCTTGTATACAGGTGATAGAAAAGGTAATGCATGAAATCAAGCATGACTCTAAAGCCAATGAAGAGTCTTCTGGTAATAAAATTGTTGGCAATGAAATCTCAAAGAAAGATCGCTAAGGTTGAATAATTATGTCAAATTTTATCAAAATAAAATCACTTGAAACAGAGTTGAAATCAGGTGAAAAAATAATAAAAGCACATGATTATGCTTATTTTATTAAGTCAGAGCTGATTGCAAAAGAAGCAGAGGAAAAGAAAAGAAAAGGCGAGCTTGCAGCGACAGAAGCCTTACTTAAAGCGGTACAAAATGGCATTGCGCAGGGCGAGGAAGAATCAAGAAAGCAACTATCAGAACAAATGTTAAAGGCTTCATCAGACACCTTAGAACAACTGGCAAAGGTAGAAAAGGATTTATTGGATGTGGTTATTAATGCGGTACGTAAAATTATTGAAAATTATGATGATGATAAATTAGCTCTTGCAATGGTTAGAAATGGTTTAAAACTGGTGTGTAAGAGTCAGCGCGTTATTGTACGGGTTAATCCTAAAAAAATGGATAAGCTAATGCAGGGACTTATGAGTTTAAATCAGAATATTGATTTTTTAGAAATTATGCCTGATGAGAATTTATCGGGTGTTGATTGTGTATTGGAATCAGATATAGGTATCGTTAGAGCGAGTCTTGAAGAGCAGTTACAGCATATTGAAAATTCTATAAAAACAGCACTTCCTAGTTAATGCTTGGCTGTATCTGTCTCGTCTAATGGCATCGAAGGGAGGGGCGAGCCTGAAGGCTCCCTTCCATGAAATTATTTATGTGAAGATTTAACTGGCTACCAACTTAAGGCGGGACAAGTAAAGTCATAGCAAACAGCCCGCACCCTTCGACAAGCTCAGGGAACTAGCCCTTCGGTAGACTCAGGACACCGCTTCCTGAGCTTGTCGAAGGGTGCGGGTGAATAGCAAAAACATGAACTGTCCCGCCTTAAACGGGTAGCCGAAAAAACGAAAATTTAATAAGCCTTTGAATTTATGGAGTGTCCCAGCTTAAATTGGTAGTCGATTTACTAACAGAATCCGCTATAAACAGCAATATTTATCTTGCCTTGACTAAAAAAAGTTTTCACTGCTTTGAGTTACTGCTGAAATACGACTAGATTATCCCGATGAATCAGTTCTTTTTCACCACTATAGCCAAGCACTTTGGCAAAGTCTGTACTGCTAATACCACAAATTTTATCAATATCATCTTTAGGATAGTTAACCAGTCCACTGGCAATAATATTTCCAGCAGGATCAAGGCAGTTGATGACGTCACCACGGCTAAATTTACCTTCTACTTTGCTCACACCAATAGAAAGCAAACTTTTACCATGATTTAAAATAGCATCCGTAGCCCCCCGATCTAACCAAAGTTTTCCACATGGATTAAGGTGTCCCGCAATCCACTGTTTTCTTGCGACTAATTGTGTATTGTCAGGAATGAGTAGAGTGCCAAGATTCTCTCCTTGTTGCAGGCGGCTTAGTACATTTTTCTCTCTACCAGAAACAATAACGGTAGCACAACCAGAGTGTGCGGCACGTTGGGCTGCGATTACTTTTGTCGCCATTCCACCCGTGCCTATATTCGTTCCAGCAGAACCTGCAAAATTCACAAAATCAGGATCAGTTGCAGAGCCTTCCGAAATTAATTCGGCATCATCATGATGGCGTGGGTCTTTGGTATAGAGACCTTTTTGATCGGTTAAAATTACCAATAAATCAGCCTCAATTAAATTGGCTACCAATGCTGCTAATGTATCATTATCACCAAGGCGAATCTCATCCATTGCCACGGTATCATTTTCATTGACGATAGGAAGTGTGTTGAGTGATAGTAAGGTACGCAGTGTATTGCGCGCATTAAGATAGCGGCGGCGATTACTAATATCATCATGGGTTAGTAGTACTTGTGCAGCCTGTATATTGTATTGCTGAAATTGGCGTTCATAGGCCTCAATAAGCCCTGTTTGCCCGATGGCAGCAGCCGCTTGTAATTTAGGCAGTCCAGTCGGGCGCTTTGTCCAGCCCATGCGACTCATACCTTCAGCAACTGCTCCAGATGACACCAATACAAGCTCAACCCCCTGTTGGCGTAATATTGCGATTTGCTGCGCCCAATCACTAATGGCAGTGTAGTCTAGACCTTTGCCATCTTGAGTGAGCAAAGCACTGCCTATTTTGATAATCCAGCGTTTACTTTTTTGTATGTGTTTTGAACGGTTCATTGTGTATTGGGGATTTATAAAGAAAAATGCTCTCGCAAAGACGAAAAATATGCCAATAAAAGGTGGTTGACACGTTATCATTCAGTAGGTTAGATTTTTTTGCTTGTAAAAAAACGTAACCCAACAAATTTAAGGCTAGCAATGTTGGGTTACGTTATTTTGCTACGCTCAATAATCTAACCCAACCTACGGTGTAGGTAATTTACACTTTTGTAGCCCGTATTTCGCTTAGGCTGTAGAACTGTCAAGGGCATATAAAAACTATAGTTAATCACCAGCGGCATAAGCTGCATCATCCAGATAGTGCATTATCTTATTGGCCAGTTCTTGTGTACCCTTGCCTGTTGCGGCTGAAATTTGAAAAACAGGATGAACCCACTGTAAACGTTTAATAATATCATCACAAATGGGTTGTACTTCATCCATAGGTAATAGATCGATTTTATTAATAATCAACCAGCGCTCACGGTCTTTTAACTCATCACTGTATTTTTCCAGCTCTTTTTCAAGAATACGTACGGATTCAACAGGATCAGCTTGATCCATTGGTGCAACATCGACTAAATGCAGTAATAAACTGGTGCGTGAGAGATGTTTAAGAAATTGAATGCCAAGACCAGCGCCTTCTGCAGCGCCTTCAATCAACCCTGGAATATCAGCAATAACAAAGCTTTGATTTACATTAATGCGTACAACACCAAGATTAGGGTAGAGTGTGGTAAAGGGGTAGTCTGCGACTCTAGGTTTTGCCGATGATAGGTTAGTGATAAGGCTAGACTTTCCTGCATTGGGTAGACCTAATAGTCCAACATCAGCTAATACCTTCATTTCAAGTCGGATACTGCGTAAATCACCTTCCGAACCAGGTTTTGATTGACGTGGAGCGCGGTTGGTAGAGCTTTTATAGCGTAGATTACCAAGCCCATGAAAACCACCTTGGGCAACCTTTGCTTGTTGACCATCTTTGGTTAAATCACCAATAATTTCATTGGTGCTCTCATCATAAATAATGGTTCCAATCGGCACAGGGATAACAATGTCATCTCCTTTTCTACCTGTCATATTTCGGCTAGCACCATTCTCACCACGAGCAGCTTCATAAAAGCGTCGATGACGAAAATCAGATAGTGTGCTTAAACTTTTGTCAGCTTTTAAAAAAACACTGCCGCCATCACCGCCATCACCGCCATCAGGACCACCGAATTCAACGTATTTTTCACGGCGGAAGCTGATACAACCATTTCCGCCATCACCTGCTTTCACATTGATAACGGCTTCATCGACAAATTTCATAGTGTATTAGTGTCCGTTTCCTTCGTCGCCACAAGATCCGCCACCACAGCAACCGCCTGAGCTATTATCAGTTGACTTGTCATGAGAGCCGCAACCACCTGTTGCATGCACATGCCCATGCTCTAATTCTTCAGCCGTTGCATCGCGTATGTCCAGCATTTCCACATCAAAATTTAAGGTCTGACCTGCGAGTGGATGATTCGCATCAATTTTTATCGTATCGCCATCAACCGCTGCAATAGTAATAACCTCAACACCCGCATCAGTTTGTGCCTGAAACTGTGCGCCAGCAACTAATTGGTCATCAGGAACACCTGCAAACATTTCGCGGCTAACATCTTGGGTTAAGTCGTTATTACGCTCACCATAAGCTTCCGCAGGCTCAACGCTAATAGAGAACGAGTCACCAATGCTTTTGCCTTCAAGTGCTTTTTCAAACCCTGGAATCATGCCACCCACACCCTGAATAAATTCCATTGGATTTTCTTTATCAGCTTGATCAATAACCTGATTATCAACGGTTAGGGTATAGGCAACAGAAGCGACTTTGTTTTTTGTAAGACTCATTGGGGGGAACTCTCTAT
>DRMS01000265.1 GCA_011322515.1 Leucothrix mucor | reverse complement strand
GATTAAAAGACTCAATGCATTCTTTTGAATGGGTAGTAGCAAAAACCTGAACATTAAGTTCTTTAGACAGGGTTAGAATAGTTTTCCATATCGTATCAAGTATAGAGAAGTGAATGCCATTATCTATTTCATCGATAAATAAATAACCATTTTCTGATGAGTAAAGCGATGTAAGAATAGACACTGTATGGCGCACACCATCACCTAATTCGGTAATATTTAAGTAATTTCCAGACACTTTGCATTGTGGTTTATCTTCAATAATTTTAAAAGATTCAATATTAGGATCAACTAGTTTTAAAATTTTATTAAGATAATTTTCTTCATCTCTTTTCTGTATAGAAGCATATCCTGTCACAATATTAGCATTTGAAAAACCAAAATTATCAATATAATTTATATTATCTATATTGTAAAATTCAAAAGAAAACTCATTAACATTAACAAATATATCGGGATGCTCTGAATTGACCATTTCAAAATGATAAACTTTTATGCCATTTTCTTCATCTATAGAATAATGGGCTTTATTAATATTTGACTTAGTAAAAATATTATGGCTTTCTTCAATATATTCTTTTTTGTTTACTTCATTATAGAGTAAATTTAATTTTTCACGCCTGAATTTTATATCATAAAGGGCATAGGAAAAACTTTTCACATCTTGGGCTGATAAATTAATATAACAAGCCTCCATAAAAGCCGTTTTACCCACATTATTCTTACCGCCAATTAAATTAACTTGCGTAAACCCGTCTGCCTTAAAATCATCAAAGCATTTAAAGTCTTTTATCTGTATCTCTGTTATAAAATGATCTTTCATAATGTAGCCTTTAACTTTATCTTCTCAATGATAGTACTCGTAGATTGCCCATCAACAAAGCTCAATATTTTTACTTCACCACCGTTCTCAAGCACACATTGCCCACCCGCGACTTCATTAGGCGCATAATCACCGCCTTTAACAACCATATCAGGCAAAATACGGCAGTATAAACGCTCAGGTGTTTCCTCTGTAAAAGGCACAACCCAGTCCACACATTCCAGTGCCGCTAACATGGTCATGCGGTTTTGTAGAGTATTAATAGGGCGGGAGTCACCTTTAAGTTGTTTAACCGATTCGTCAGCGTTCACTGCTATCACTAAACGATCCCCTAATTCGCGTGCTTGTTGTAAATAGGTAATATGCCCTGTGTGCATAAGGTCAAAGCAGCCATTCGTCATAATGACTTTTTCACCGCGTTGTTGAGAGAGTTTAATCACTTCTTCGAGTTGATCCTCTGTAATAATACCCAGTTCGATTTCAGCATGAGAATGGAGCGCATCTTGTATTTCGGCAATGGAGGTGGTTGCTGTGCCTAGTTTTCTAACCACTAATCCTGCGGCGAGATTGGCTAATCTTACCGCACTTGCAAGGTCGGCTTTTGCGGCTAAAGCGGCTGCTAATGTGCCGATTACGGTATCACCCGCACCTGTAACATCAAACACTTCACGTGCATAAGTGGGTAAATGTATCGGTGCTTTATCACGTTGAAATAGGGACATGCCTTCTTCGCCACGGGTGACTAATAAGGCTTGCCAGTCAAACCGTTTAAGTAATACCAGTCCTTTGCTCACTAGCGCCTGCTCGTTATGACATTTACCCACAACGGCTTCAAACTCACTGCGATTTGGCGTAATTAGACTTGCCCCTTGATATTTTACAAAATCAGTTCCTTTAGGATCAATAATAATGGGAATATTAGCCTGTTTTGCCATCTGAATAAGCGTACCCACATGAGACAAAGTGCCTTTGTGATAATCAGAGAGAATCACCACATCTGTCGTCGATAATAGCGTTGCAAATTGGCTGTTTAAGGGCGTTTTATCAACCGATGCAAAGCTGTCTTCAAAATCAAGCCGTATCATTTGTTGATGCTGGGAAATAACACGTAGTTTTAGCGTAGTCTCTAAATCTTTATTCCGTAAAAAAGAACACTCAACCTGCTGTTTTATTAATAATGATTGAAGTTTGTCCGCATTATCATCATCACCTGTTAAACCGATTAACTGCACCGTTGCACCTAATGCGGCAATATTTAATGCTACATTACTCGCTCCTCCTGCACGGCATTCATTCTGTTTAATATGCACCACAGGAACAGGTGCTTCGGGAGAAATACGCTGACTACTACCATGCCAATATTGATCAAGCATGACATCGCCGACCACCAGCACGCGTGCGAGGGTAAAATCTGGAAGTTTATTTTTCATTGTAATTATTCGCTAAAATTTTCATCGGCAAGCTGACACCACCAATGACCGATGACGATGTGCGCTTCTTGTATGCGTGCAGTGGTATCGCTCGGTACGGTGATGCAGTAAGGACTTAGACCAACCAGCTTTCCACCTGTCCTACCTGTTAATATCACGCTATTCATTTGTTTATTTTTAGCCGCTTTCACCGCAGCAATAATATTTTCACTATGACCTGAGGTGGATATAGCAATAAGGCAGTCTCCTGAATGACCTAATGCTTCAACTTGACGTGAGAAGAGGTGTTTAAAGCCAAAATCATTGGTGTGCGCGGTTAAGATAGAGGTGTCCGTGGTTAATGCAATCGCGGGTAAAGGGCGGCGTTGATTAACATAGCGCACCATAAACTCCGTCGCCAAGTGTTGACAATCAGAAGCACTGCCACCATTACCGCAAAGCAGAATTTTATTCCCCTGATGTAGCGTTTCGACAATTAACGCGCCAGCCGCTTCTATTTGTACGGTTTGTTTTCCTAGATGATAAATCACATCTTGATGTTCGGCAATAATGCTACTAAATGAGGTCAAGTGTTTGTATTTCCTGTCTATGCAATCATTAAAATGATTCTTAATCTACCATGTCCAAGGCATCGCTTTACGCATGGCATCCATTGTTGGGGTTACTTCATGCGACATAACACCAATACTTTTCGTCATATGGTTAATATTTTGCGACATATCGCGTGTGTCTTGACTCATGGTACCTACATTTCCTGAAAGATGAGCAATATTCCCACTCATTTTATTAATATCTTGCGACATAGGGGTCATTACTTGCATGGCGCTGGACATTTTTGCGGTGTTTTTATCCATTGATCCCATTTGCATTGACATAAGGCTCATGGTTCCTGAAATACCTTCTATATTGCTTTCCATTTTATGCATATCGGTTGACATACTAGCCATTGCATTTTCCATTACGCTGATGGTGTCATGAACAAAATACATCGCCATAATACCCAATGCGATAGCGGGAATACTATACCAACGTATTTTGCGTAAATTTTTCTCCTGATACTCATGCTCATGTTCCCAGCGCTTTTCATTAAGACGTTGGTAACCTTTTTGTTCTTTGTGGAACTCCTCATAGGTTTCACGCATATGCTTGCCAAGCGAACGGGTTAGATCCTCAGTGGAACGATCTCGTACTACATTATCACTGTGAATTTTATCGAAGGTTTGCGTCAGTTCGGTGACTAGTTTACTCATTACCTCATCTTGATTTTTATTCCGCTTTTTAACGTTCTCATCTAATTCGCCATGAATTTTATCAAAGGTATGCTTGAGATTAGTCATTAATTCAGCAAGCTGTTTATTCTGAGCCTTATCGCGTTGGTTTAGCTCTGCTTGAAGCGTATTAAACGTGTTTTTAAAGCCTTCCACCATTTCATTGGAGAGTATTTTTTGTGTTTTATCGCGTTGATTCACATCTGCCTGAAGCTCGCTAAAGGTGCTTTTAAGCCCTTTTAGCATTTCATCATTCATTTTTTGCTGCGTTTTATCGCGTTGATTGACATCCATTTGCAGTTCGCTAAACGTATTTTTCAGCCCTGTTAGCATTTCCTCTGTCATTTCTTTTTGTGCTTTATCACGTTTTTCGATATCAGAATGAAGTTTTTTAAAGGTTTCATTAACCTGTTGTGTTAAGGACGCTATCAAGACAGGTTGCTGTTGATCCACTTGCGCAGTTTCGTTACTAAGGTTAGATGAACTTTTCTTAGTGTGTTGTTGTTTTTTATCAGGCATCTTATTTCCTAGAATTTATATTTAGAAGGACTAAGGAACGAGCACGGAATAACTTCCCGAAGTTCTAACGCAGAATTTTTATTTCAGATTGGATGAACTCATAAGGCGCATAGTCACCCTACGCAACGAGTGAGATCATCCAAGCTGGGGTAAAAAAGCAAGTTAGATCGGGAAGTTGTTTCGTGTTCGTTCCTAAATATTACAGTAATCAATTTTCGTAATAAAACTTAATCCTCTATTGAGATTGAAATATCTACAAATCGCTGACATAGTTGCTAGGTTCTGCTGATTTTTCCTTCGTTATTCTTTAAAAAACAACCGCATAGGTTTTCTATAAACGTTCACTTATTAAATTTCATCTTGATGACTAAAAGCTGAAGCTTTCACTCCTTTGTCTCGGGAAATTTCCTATAGAAACTATTGGAGTTCGTAACCTCACTTCAACCGTGCTAAGTGTCACCATAAATTTTTTATCATTTTTGTATTGACGTTGCGTGGATTGTACGGATAAATTTTAAATAGATAATAAACTGTTTTTTATTCTATAGTTTTTCACATAAATAATTACACCCTTCGACTCCGCTCAGGGTACAGCTCCCTGAGCGGAGTCGAAGGGTGCGGAAATTTAATAAATGAATGTCTATAGCGGATGAATTTTAGGAGTCTGGAAGGTAGCTTATGCTTCTTGTCTTAAAAAATTAATTGCAACTAAAAGAGATTCTTTCCAAATAATTTCTTTTCTATCGATCATCTGCCACAATTCTTCTAAATTCAGCCATTTTTGATCAAGGATAATATCATCCTCATCTGGATTTTCGATTGGATGCTCCATTAACTGAGGATTGTACGCGACATAATAAAACATATTCACAGAGGAGAAACGTCGATCAAACTGATGATAAAGAGACCACTTTTCGGCCTCCATTTTAACCTCCTCTGCCAACTCTTCCTTAGCTGTTTCTAAACTATTCAAATGCGGTTTATCCATACCACCTGATACAAACTTCCACATTTCAGCATCACAATCTTTTCGGTATTCTTTAATAATCATTATTTTTCCCTTATGGTAAGGAAAGATAATGACAATATCATTTCTTGCTTGTCTTGGTATATCGTATCGTT
The DNA here is from genome assembly GCA_011322515.1 of Leucothrix mucor. GTDB lineage: Bacteria > Pseudomonadota > Gammaproteobacteria > Thiotrichales > Thiotrichaceae > JAGLBW01. The sequence continues at coordinate 4,862 of DRMS01000265.1, read as the reverse complement.
TTTTAATCATTTTTTTAATCAACCTTAACTATAAACTGATTTCCCGTAGGCTCTGATCTTTATTAGGACGTTTCAAGTCATGAATTTACTTATATTGCGCTGATTTTTTGTTCCTGATTGGAGCATCTCAAGAGGCGCATAGTTGCTCTACGCAACGATTGAGAGGATTCAAGCAGGAGCAAAAGGGCAAGTAAGATGGGTAGAATCATTGCTTGGAACTTCCTTATAGGATATCGAAATACCTACCCTATAAAATATTGTCACATTACAAGACTCTGCCTCTGCAAGCAATAATAGAGGCGTTTTTAAATATGATTGAAATCCTAGGCTCTGAAAACGAGAAGCTCAAGGATGAGGTTAACCGCCTCAAGAGCGAACAGGGAAAGCCTAACATTAAGGGGTAAACTAAAAGCAGAACAATACGGACATACTATCTGAAGATGAACGCAATAAAGAGAGGGAAAGAATGAGAGAGAGCCTGATCCCCAAAAAAGAAAACGCAAGCGACAACCAAAATTTCCAAACATCAAAATAGACCGTGAGCAGATTTGTCCAGTAGACAAGTCAGAACTTCCCGATGAGGCAGTATTCGGCTACTAGTTTAAGGCGGGACAGTTACTGTTTCTGCTATTCACCCGCACCCTTCGACAAGCTCAGGAAGCGGTGTCCTGAGTCTACCGAAGGGCTAGTTCCCTGATCTTGTCGAAGGGTGCGGGTTGTTTGCTATGACGTTACTTGTCCCGCCTTAAGTTGGTAGCCGAAAAATGCACTAGATAGTATCTACAAAAAATTAACCATAGTAGCTCTCAGATAGGCTCCTAACACAAAGAGTAACCAACAAAATGCAACAAAAACTCATTATTCTAGACCGTGATGGGGTCATCAATGAGGACTCTGATAACTATATAAGATCTCCGCAAGAATGGATTCCTATCGTGGGAAGTCTAGAAGCCATTTCACAGCTGAATAAAGCAGGTTATCGCATTGCAATCGCAACCAATCAGTCAGGCATTGGACGTGGTTATTATGATTTGTCGGCATTAAAAGCCATGCATGATAAAATGCAAAAATTGCTAACCCCATTAGGCGGTCATATTGATCATATTGAATTTTGCCCACACACGCCTAATGACAATTGCGAATGTCGTAAACCAAAAGCGGGAATGTTGGACAAAATCGCCAAAAAATATGCATTAAAGCCACAAGATATTGTAATGGTTGGTGATACAATGGGAGATTATCAGGCAGCTAATAAGGCGGGAATGTCGTTTGTACTCGTTAAAACAGGAAAAGGGGAACGTACTTTAGCTACAGGACAACCTCCGAAAAATATACCTATCTATGCCAATCTTGCAGCGTATAGTAATGAGCTATTGTAAGCTCCAAAGTTATTCGACACTAAAAACTATCTGTTTATACCTGCGTAACATCGGTTATTGATTATTCAGAACAGGAATCTAAGAGATATTTTTGCCACTTGTATGCCGTGCAGAATTGCTTTGATAGAAGATTATAAGGGCAAAATGTGGCTTTAAATTACAAACTTTGCTAGGGGTATTAGTCGTGTTAATTTTCCATCTAAGTTGGAGAGTATTGCAATTGAAACAATGGTGTCATGTTGGATGTTTTGGCAGCAGGGGCTACAGGAGACTTCTAAATTTGTAGCTAATTATTGCCATTTTTGTAGAGATTAAGGCAAGGTATATCTTGTCTCTACGGGAGCCTTTTGCTTTTCCATGTTCCACGTATGAATGCTGAGCTATAATATTTGATAATAGTAATCAGCGTAAGCGCACTGGATTTAAACGTAGGCATCCAAAACACAAGCAAACTAAATACTGTTCGCAAACTCCATGCGATGACAGTATTGCTAAAAGTAAAAGCATGTAATGCCAGTCGATTAAATCCTTTGCCATATTTTTGAATAAAGACATGATGTGATGTTACCACTTCGGATTTTGTAATGGCTGTAGTTTGCGGATTTCTACGTGACGAGCCACCATGTGCATGCTGTACCTCCACATGGCGTAAAAGCGTAATTTCCTTACCCTGTTCGCGTACTTTTTTACATAAGTCAGGATCCTCCGAATACATCCAGAAATCCTCTTGACTCCATCTGCCCACCCGTTGAAATAACGCATGCTGAATTAAGACCACCGAGCCTGATACCCAATCAGGGTGCCAAATATCAGCATCTTGCGGAAACTTCTTCGCCAACTTTTTTTTATTCCATAGCTTATAAAGCGCGCGCATCCAGCCTGTATTGAGCCATAAATTTAAAAAGGCAAGCTCCCGTTCAGGCTTACCTTTAGGATTAATGCGTCGGCAGGAGATAATGCCACATGTTGGGTTTTTCTGCGCATAGCTAACCATCGTATCAATTGCTTTACTTTTGTTTAAAAGCACATCAGGATTTAAAAATAACAGATAGTCACCTATTGCCTGTTGCGCACCTAAATTACAGCCATTGGAAAAACCATGATTGCCCGTGTTGCTGATTAGTTTAATATTGGAAAATTCTTGTTGGAAATCATCAAATTTACCATCTTGCGAGTCATTATCGACCACAATTATTTCATAATTGATGGTAGGTGGATAATCCTTAAACGACTGTAAACATTTTCTGAGAATTGCCCAACTTTTGTAATTGACCGTGATAATGGAGAGGGTTTTATTGAGCATTTAGATCATCCTGTTTTTTTGGCTAATGCGATTATTTCACTATTGATAGCTTTTTTAAACCTATTGATTTGTAATTAGCTGTCGATATAAAATAATTTTCCTAAATTTAAACTTTAATAGTTATGAGTGAAAAATGAATAATATTAGTGGATTGATTATTACTTACAATGAAGAAAATAATATAGAGGGTTGTATTGAATCATTAAAAAAGGTGTGTGATGAGATTGTAATTGTTGATTCAAATAGTGTTGATGGTACGAGAGAACGTGCAGAAGCAATGGGAGTGATTTTTATTCAACAGGATTTTCTCGGAGATGGCCCTCAGAGAAGTCATGGTTTATCTTATTGCTCACATCCTTGGGTTCTCAATCTTGATGCAGACGAACGCTTAGATGAGGATGTTATTTCTGCTATTCAGTCTCTAGATTTAGAGAGTACAACATTTGATGCGTTTGAATTTAAAAGAAAAAATCACTTGCATGGGAAATGGATAAAGCATGCTGATTGGTATCCTGATTATGTTAGACGTTTATTTAATAAAGAGGCAACGGATTTTTCCCCTGTTGCGGTGCATACCAAAATTAAAACAACTAATACAAAGAAACTTGATTGCAATATTATCCATTATTCATTTAAAGATTTAGAGGATATGGTCGCGCGCTTAAATACTTATTCTACATGGGGAGCATTGCAATTATATAAACAAGGAAAAAAGGTAAACTCTTTGTCACCTTTTTTGCATGGTTTATTTTCTTTTATTAAGTTTTATATTTTTAAGCGGGGTTTCTTAGCGGGCGTTGATGGTATGTCCATTAGTATGGCTAAATCCGTATCTTCTTATCTGAAATATGCCAAGCTTATTGAATATAAATCAAATGATAATAAATCATAAGTTCTGGATGGTTTTACTATCCAATAATCGCCTCATGACCAAGTTCTGGTTTTTCAGGCACATTAAATGCTAATAGCAATGATACAACTGCCATAGCAGCCCCAATATAGAAAACAAGTGCAGGTGATTGTAACCAAAGCACACCAAACATCACGGGAATAACAACCGCAGCAATATGGTTAATGGTAAAAGACACACCAGCCGTTGAGGCTATATCAGCAGGGTCTGCAATTTTCTGGAAGTAGGTTTTTTGAGCAATAGCCATTGCAAAAAATAAATGATCAATAATATATAACACAACGGCAATATTTGAGTTTTCGACCAGTGCATACCCCGTAAAAATGGCAATTAAGCCCATATACTCAATAATCAATGCGCGTCGCTCTCCAATAAGACCAATCATTTTGCCAATGCGTGGGGCTAGATAGATATTAAATACGGCATTAACAAGGTAAAGCATTGATATTTCACCGACACTAAAGCCAAACTTTTCTACCATTAAAAAACCTGCAAAGACGACAAATATTTGCCGTCTTGCACCACCCATAAATTGTAAGGCATAGTAGAGCCAATAGCGTTTACGCAGAATCAGTGTTTTATGTTGGTAGGTTTTTTCAGGAAAGAGGGGGAAATAACGCCAAGCTAATAGTGCAATCAGTATTGAAATACTGCCACCTAGTAAATAAATCCATTTAAAATCAACCTGTAACCATTCAAACAAAGCCCATACTAAGATAAATGCAATAATAGAAGCGGCTGATTTAGCGGCGATGAGTTGTCCAAAAAACTCAGGTGCCTGTTTTTTATCAATCCACTGCAATGAAAGAGAGTTTTGTAGTGTTTCAAGGTAATGAAAGCCAATCGACATTAAGATAGTGGTGAGATAAAAGCCAATAGCGATAGGAAAAAATCCAGCTAGAGCCGTTCCTATACCCAATAGAATAAGCGAAATATAGCTCATACGTTGTTCACGTATTAGCAGCAAAACAAAAATTAGGGTAAAGGCTAATAAGCCAGGAATCTCGCGTAAACTTTGTAAAATACCAATCTCTGAACCCGTAAAATGAGCGCGTTCTATGGCAAAATTATTGAGTAGATTTAGCCAGATAGCAAAACTCATTGCAGTGCCAATGGTGATTAATAGTAACAGTAGCTGAGGTGATTTTTTTTTGATTTGCATGGCGCATTATTCTATGAAAGGCGGGCGAGTATAGCAGAATAAAGGCAATCTATTAATCCATTAAAACTCAATTCCACGACACAATTGATCAACCTGCCTTAATAGCGT
>DRMS01000264.1 GCA_011322515.1 Leucothrix mucor | reverse complement strand
TGGTTTTTAGCATAGCTAAACCATTGATTTTTTCTTTTTAGAAAGTGAAAAAATGAAATTTAGCTATAAAAATAATCATTTCTGATTTTGTAAAACACTATAAGCTATTGTTTTATAAGGCTACCTGCAAGTTATGAGAAGCTACATATATTATCAATAACTTGTTGATTTTTAAGTTATTAATTCTCTTTAAGTTGGGTTTTTATCTGAAGTTTAGAGAAGATACGAAAGAATGAATATCGAATAATATAAACTAATTGAGTAATTTTATTTTTAGTTGGACTATGATAGCGGTGCTATTTTTATTACCTAAACAAGAGGGAAACAAGGGTATGAAAACCGAAGACCAAGAGAAAATTATAGAGCAACTTACATTTTTCTGTCCTAAATTTGGTAGCAATTTTTCGGAGGAGGACCGAACTTCATTTGTTACGCTAGCGGAAGTGCTTAATGCTGAAAAAAACACGGTGATTGCCCATGTTGGTGAGGTGTGTGATGAGTTTTATCTTATTTTAGAAGGGAGAATTCGTCTTGTCGATGAGGGCGGGAATGAAATAGAAGTTGGGCATTTTGATCCTGGTTCACTGGTTGGTGAGATGTCTTTTTTTGATAAAAAACCCCGTTCTCTTAGTTTAAAAGTTGGCAAGAGAGATGATCTAGTGGCATTGGTTATTTCTAGAAAAATGTACGATAACCTGTGTGCGGAGCATCAAAATATTGCTATTAATTTGTTAGAATTTGTTATTACAAGTTTGGATAAACTGGTGCGAGAAAACAGTAAAGATTTTTCTAATATGTATAAACATGTTTTGGGGGTGGGTTATCGTTAAGGCGACTCTAGGAAAATAAACGGGCTACCAGTTTAAGGTGGGGCAGTTGCTGTTTCTGCCATTCATCCGCACCCTTCGACACGCTCAGGAAGCGGTGTCCTAAGTCTACCGAAGGGCTAGTTCCCTGAGCTTGTCGAAGGGTGCGGGTTGTTTGCTATGACGTTACTTGTCTCGCCTTAAGTTGGTAGTCAATAAACGCGCAAATAGATTGATAAGGTTTTTCATAGGCAGGGCTTGGGTGCAGGCTAAGGTCATTCCCTTGTCAAGTTCTATAGTGCAGAGTCCTATGGGAAGCCTCTTCAGGCTCTTCGGAGTTTCTATTTGCGCGTTTATTTCCTTGAAGTAGCTTTATTCTGAGTTTTATCAGGCTATCAGGTGTTCCCACTTATCGTTGCACCCAATAAGGTCGTCCTTTTTCTTCTAAAAAGGTCTCGCTATTTTCACCTTCAAGCATGGCAAGTGTGGATAACATCCCTGCTTCTGTGCAGTTAGGGGCGGCAACCGTGATCGTGCGGGGCGAGTGAGTGACAGGAAAGCCTGTCAAGGCATTAATGATATGACCATATCGTTTGCCTTTGTGAATGATTGATTTATAAACATCACCACTGGTTGCGATTGCACCTTTGGAGAGTGGGATTTTTTTCCAGACCTTGCCACCGCCTTCTTTGGTTTCTATGCCAATTTTCCACGGGCTATTATCAACTCTCGCGCCTTTGGCAACAACATCACCGCCTAAATTAACCAACACGCTGTCACCTAAGGCGTTAGGACTAAGTGCAATACATAAATCGGCGGCGTATTCTTTACCAATACCACCAAAATCAATTTGCATCCCTTGCGGTAAGATAATCTGTTGTTGATCATATTTGATCTGTTGCCAGCCAACGAATGTTAATAATTCATCAATTTGTTGTTGCGTCGGAAGGGACTGCTGTTTATCAAACGTCCAAAGTTTTCGGAAAATACCGCTGCTAATATCAAATAGCCCCTTACTTTCTTGCCATAGTATGTCTGCAAGCTGTAGCAGATGATAGGTTTCGCTATCAATCGCAATGGCGCTACCTTTTGACTTATTAATCATATCTAAAGTAGAGCCAGTACGATAGCGGGAGTATTTCTGCTCAATGCGCCATACTTCATTCGCCATCAGATGTATTGCCTGTTGAACCGCCTTATTATCATCATGCTCGATAAAGATAGCACAGGGATTTGCCATTGCCCAAAAATATCCAATAATAACAGATCCTTGTGTTTCAAAGCTTATCTTGCCTAGATGTTCCTGAGTCATGGCTAAAACTTTACACCGATTGATAACATCACGGCATTAAAACCAGGGTTGGCATCTAACCCTGCTTGACCCTTTGTTAATGCCACTGTCTTTGGCTTTTGGGTATAAAATTCTCCTGTCAATCGCCAATCACGGTTATTTTTACCTCCCCAACGATAGGTTGTACCGAGTGTATAGGCATTAAATTCTGCTAAACGATAATCGGCGGAGGCATATTGTGGCAAAGTAGCAGAAGCATCTAATTGAGGTCGATAAAAATCAGCGGCACTTTGATGGTAATAGCGTATATGTGGCTCGATACTTTTCCTACTGCCAAGTCCTACCCTGTATTTTGCATCAAGGGTATAGGAATCTATCCCCCAATCATCAGTATGTAGTCTGGCAGAGGTACTTAATACATTAGAATCCGAAAGCGTCTGCTTGATTGCGCCAAATAAATTATGCCCTGTTCGAGAATCGGGTCGTGATTCATACAAGTTTTCAATAATCTTGCCCGTGTTATTAACACGACTGACCCATTTATAGGGGTCATTGAGATAGCCATTGACGGCACTCATGCCGTAATTTAATTGAAGAATGGTATTTTTTGATAATATTTGAGTCACGCCCAGCATCGCATCCAGTGTCTTTTTGGATTTGGTTGAGCTTCCTTTGGTCGCATTTTCATTAGCAAAGGGAATGGGTGCATTACCCACAGGCTTGAGAGTATCCGCAGAAAATGCAAGTCCTACTGAAAATTGGGTGTTTTTATTCGCTAACTCTTTTGACAAACCACCCGATAGACCTAAGTGTAAATAATCATACTCTTTTGAAAAAGAAGCACCGATATTCCCACGAGTACCCTCGTTGACTAAGGGTTGTTCCCAATTGGCTGAAGCGGAAAGGCGAGTATCTTTAAAGCTATCATCTAGCGGCAGCTTACCTGCTGAATGGGTAATAGTGCTATTACCCGACGGTGAAGTGAATATTTGTATTTCATTTGAAGGGGTTATACCACTAGGTGATGCGCCTGTTAGCGTATCAATGCCGAGATTTAATGTTAGCTTGTTATCACCTTTTTCTCCTTCTGTAGTGCGTACACCGTTATATTTGAAACTGCCATCCTGTACACGTTGATCATTTTCTCCATAATAAAGCACCGCAGCTTCCTGAGACCAATCGGCAACGGATACACTCGGAAGACTGGTTGCGCTTAGAAGACTTGCCGCTGCCAATGCTAGATTGTTTTTTGATTTTTTTTGATTTTTTGTTAATTGCATCCGCAACCTCCCCCAGCAAACGAGCGTCCGCCGCTAGTGCCTTCTTTGGAAAAATAAATATGATCCTCCGTTGCATCAATGAGGGGATCACTTCCAAATGTCATGGCAGCTTTTGCCAAATTACCCCGCTCCCACGGTTTAATGTCGGGCGAACTACACCCTGCAATAGTGACTATAATAAGAAAAATTAAATAGGTAGGCATTATTGTTCTCTCTCTTGGGTTGAGACTATCTCGGAATACTGGCACAGTCTCATTGGGTTGCCCAAGCCTAGGCTTAGACTCCT
>DRMS01000263.1 GCA_011322515.1 Leucothrix mucor | reverse complement strand
CATGCGAGCCAAATTCAACCACCTTGTCCATATTATGCGTCATTAAATTATCATTGCCATTATAGTCAGGTGGAAATTTGGTGACTTTATTAAATAGCATCGACCAACTGCGGATATTATTAATATAAGCGCGTTGCTCAGCATGTGAAACATGATCTAAAAAGCGCACTCGCCAGAGTAAAAAGGGATAGTCTTTATTATTCGCATAACCTGCACCATTCGCAGTTGCATAACTACGTGGGCTATCGGTCGCTACCACACCCGCCTTACGCCGCGAATCTTGTACTCCGATATAATTTCTTACATGGGTAATATTGAATTTAAGCAAATCAAGCCCTGATTCAGAATCCTGCATCACCTGCCGCGTGATATGGCGATGTCCTAGATTATGGTGCGATGTGCCTAGATACCATTCGCCTGGTTGAATATAGCGCAGTAAATCGCGCTGTTTGCTTTTCCATTGGTTGCGGTAGGCGATCAAACGTATATCGCTTTCCTTGCGAATATGGGTTAATACAGCCTCCCATTTATTACCCACTTCAATCAGTTTGCTGACTAAATCACGCGGCTCTTTAAGGCTATTATCGTGAAAAGCCGTCATCATTGCCGAGGTGCGCATACCATAATTGGAAATTGCTAAATCACGGTCATAGCGTGCTTCAGGATATTGATCAAAAAATTGATTTGCCTGTTGTAAAGTTAAATCAGCCAGCGTGGGGGTTTGTTCGGTAAAATTAATTTCTTCTGGCAGTGTATTGGGTCTGCTGGGTGGCGGTGTTGAAATCGATCCAGCATCCAATTGTGTTTGAAAAATAGCCCCCAGTACACGAATGCGCTTATCCAATGTCATTTGATTTGGATTGGCAGGATTATCAGAATCAACCGAAGCCCAAGAGCCATTTTTATCCTTTTCTTCAAAGTATAAATAAGCTTCTTCTGCGCTGATCATACCGTTTCTGGAGGCGTTAGAGACCTCTTTAAAACGCCCTCGAATTTTTGCCAAACGATGCCCATCTTTCGCTGTCAACGATTGAATATCGGCATTATCAAAGCCCGTTTTTTTCAGTTGTTTAATCACCTTTGCATCGTTTAAATCCAATTCTATATGTTTATATTGACGGATAAAATCTACTCTTTTAATAATTGCCATTATTCTACTCCCCTATTTTATTCATATTGATACTAATTCAGCGCAATAATTACTCATTTAGGCTCAAATTACTTTCCAAGCCACAACTATAGCGATCAATTTAAAGCAGGATAAAAAACATATCTCAGCGTCTTTGCGAGATAATTTGTTTTCTTTTTTTACGCGATGAATTAACAGGCTGTCCTGCCTTAAGTTGCTAGCCACAAAAACTGTCCGAAGTATTATTAAAAGGTAGACTATTTTTTGTCACTTTACTTAATTTTATAGGTAAATTTGCTTATCTCCGTTTACACTATGCGCTTTTTTAGTGAGTACAAAGGCATGTCTGATCCCGCTATTTTAGTCATTGGTCACGGTTCCCGCAGTGTTTCTGCTGTTGAGGAATTTCATCAAGTTGCATCGCAGTTAAAAAAACGCTTCCCTAAACGTTTCGTGGAGACTGGTTTTTTGGAGTTTGCAACCCCTGTTATTGCTGATGGTTTAGAAAAATTAATGGCGCAAGGTGCGACTGATATTATCGCTCTACCAGGCATGTTAATGGCAGCGGGACATGCTAAAAATGATATACCCAGCGAAATTAATACGCTGATGGCGGAAAATCCTAGCGTGAAGATCCGTTATGCGACGGAGCTTGGAGTCGATGCAAAAATGATTCGTGCCGCTGCTGCGCGTATTGAAGAGGCAGAAGCGCAGTTTGGTGATGATTATAAGCGTAAAGAAACCCTACTCATGGTGGTAGGTCGTGGCGCATCTGATTCTGATGCTAATTCAAATATTTGCAAAATAACCCGTATGTTGGAAGAAGGGTTAGGCTTTGGCTGGGCAAGCACGAGTTTTAGTGGCGTGACCAGCCCGCTTGTGGATGAGGCATTAGCTCGCGTCAATAGGTTGGGCTTTAAGAAGATTTTACTGTTTCCCTATTTTTTATTTTCAGGTCGTTTAATTGATCGCATTTACCAATGGGCGGATGACTATCAAGAAATGCATCCAGAAGTTCAATTAGTAAAAGCTGGTTATTTAAATGACCATGAGTTAGTCATTGATACCTTTGTAGAAAAAGTCCATGAAGCTGAAAAGGGTACGGGTAATATGAACTGTCAACTATGCCAATATCGGGTGCAAATCGTAGGGCATGAGCACAATGTTGGTGCAGCGCAAGAAGGGCATCATCATCATGTACGTGGTGCGGGGACAGATGCGGATAAACATTTGCATAATCATTTGCATTCACATAGTCATGATGTGAAATAAAATTCTAGGCTCTTTTTTAACGCAAATAGAAGGAAAAAATAGCAAGAAGGAGAGATCACCATCAAATAGCAACAGAGCTTAACCCATATTTTCAAATTTCTTTTTGTTTATAGCCAAGCCGTGTGATAATCGTCTGCTTACTATAGCATTTATAAAGTGATAACAATGGCAGAACGAATTCAAAAAATATTATCCCGCGCGGGTTATGGGTCACGTAGAGAGATTGAACGCTGGGTAGCAGCGGGAGAGATTTTGGTGAATGGTATTAAAGCTACCGCAGGACAGCCCATTGATGAGACCGATCAAATTATTCTACGTGGGCAACGTTTACATCTAAGCTCACGTCTTAAAACAACACCACGTGTTTTGCTGTATCACAAAAGTGCAGGTGAGGTTTCAACGCGTAAAGACCCCGAGGGACGCGCAACGGTCTTTGATAAGTTGCCTGATATTAAAAGTGGACGCTGGATTCAAGTGGGTCGCTTGGATCTTAATACCGATGGTTTACTGCTCTTTACTACCGATGGTGAACTAGCTAATCGCTTAATGCATCCCTCTTATGAAATCGAGCGCGAATATGCGGTTAGGGTATTGGGTGAAGTGACCGATAAAATGCTTGATACGCTGAAAAAAGGGGTGATTCTTGAAGATGGTAAGGCGATGTTTAATAAAATCACCTTTGCGGGTGGAGAAGGCGCGAATAAATGGTATCACGTGGTCTTAACCGAAGGGCGTAATCGTGAAGTGCGTCGTCTTTGGGAAACGCAGGATGTTAAAGTCAGTCGCTTAATTCGAGTGCGTTATGGGGATATTACCTTATCACGCTCTTTACGCTCAGGGCGTTTTGAAGAAATGGCGATAAAGCAAATGAAATCACTGTATAAAAAAGTCGATTTAGAGCTGGATAAAGGGTTTCTGGATCAATACGAAAAAAAGCAAAAACGTGAGCAGAAGCGAAAATTTTATAAAAAAAGATAACGGCTTTCGCATCGTTCCTATCTAAAATGAGGGAACGATGCGATTCTACGGCATCCTTCATTTCTTAGTTGACACTTTCGGCTACCAACTTAAGGCGGGACAAGTAAAGTCATAGCAAATAACCCGCACCCTTCGACAAGCTCAGGGAACTAGCCCTTCGGTAGACTCAGGACACCGCCCCTTCGGTAGACTCAGGACACCGCTTCCTGAGCTTGTCGAAGGGTGCGGGTGAATAGCATAAACATTAACTGTCCCACCTTAAGCTGGTAGCCACGCTTTCACTCCTTT
>DRMS01000262.1 GCA_011322515.1 Leucothrix mucor | reverse complement strand
TTTTTAATTGCTCCGCATTGGCATTAAACACATTTTCGGGAGTCTGAAAAGCATCGAGTAATGTTTTATAATGGACACAGCCAACCCCTGAAACACGCCATAATGCGATCCATGCGGCTTGGTTTTTTTCGTGATTCATAGAAAAGCCAGAGGTTAAAAAAAAGGGGGATTCAAAATAGCAAAGATAAAACCAAAAAAACCTAAAGGCTCGGGTATTAGATACTATCAGAAACTCATCAAATAAAATACAAGTTATTGATTATTAATATGTTATATTTAAATGAAAGCTATTTCCGATAGTGTCTATTGTATCCATCTACTGATGCTGATGCTAATGCTAATGCTAAGGATTACCTACTTTATATCCTTTTTTAACCGCATGGTCTGAATCAATCACTAAAGCATAACTTAGTTTCTTATTAACTTTATAAACCACAGCAGTTGCAATGCGCTCTGGGGGTAAACCCACTTTGACGGCTACTTTGCGCTTTAAATATTTATATTTAACCTCCTCTTTTTTCTCATAAGGATCACTGACTATTTTGCCAGGTTTATAAATACTTAGAATATGACCAGGCTTAACACCTTCCGCTACACCACAATCAAGCACGATAATCATTCCTGTGCCGCTGATCATATGTGCTTCATAAAGTGATAATACCGTTGCGCGTACTTTATGTTGTGGTGCCATCATCGGTGCATTCAACACCACTTCTTCATCAATATTTTTTAGTAAGCGGTCACCTTTATGTACTTCACGTTTAGAGTTAAGAATGGTTCCTGTGGTAATATCGCCTGTTCCACGAGTTATGCTGGCATCCGCCGTGTAAACAACTTCATAGCCTAATAACTCCCTAGTTTCAGGGTCATATAACGGTTTGTTTTTACGGAAAACAGGGTAGCTCTTACCAACCGTACGGTCGCGCAATTTCTTAATATAAACGGTCTGACCATTTTCAATAATCAAGTGTTGATCTTGTCCATCAACAATATAAGGTGCCTGTTCAATGGTTGCCTTATCTAATACGCGAGGCCAAGCAAGGAAGGGAGCAATTGCAGACAATGGCTTCCCCCTACCCGTGCGTTCAACACGGATTTGTGGAACCAACATCTCAACCACTCTGCCCTCTCGCTTTGTAGTTCGACGTATCTGATGAATATAAAGCAAGTCACCAGGGTAAATTAGATGTGGGTTCTTTATTTTTTGATTTTTATCCCAAATTTCAGGCCAAAACCAAGGATCTTTAAGAAATTTATTAGCAATATCCCACATCGTATCGCCTTTTTTGACCTTATAACGCGACGGTGCATTTGCCTTTACAGGAATGCGGATTTTTTTATACTTAGGCTGAGTCGCATAGCCACTATTATTATTGCGTGATGGCATACCATAATGGCTATCATAAGGATCAGCCTTATGGGGAATAGGTTTTGGTGCAGTAGGGTCTTTTATTTTTAATAATTTATAATCACTACAACCTGAAGCAAGTAATAGAGTAGTTGTGGATAGGATGGTGGCTCTAATGAATAGTTTGGCAAGCGACATGATTAGAATATCTCTTATTTTTTATTATTTTTTAGTATCAAGCTAGTGTATCTTAGGCAATATTATTATTGGAATGGTTTCTGACTGGTGGTTATGTTCGCAACCAACATCAATACCATGTTTATTAGAGATAAAAAATGGCCTTATTAAAAATATTACGCTTTCCCGATAAGCGTTTACGAACTAAAGCAAAACAGGTAGAAAGCGTTGATAAAGAAGTGCAGAAAATAGTTGAAGATATGTTTGAGACGATGTACGACGCGCCTGGCATTGGCTTGGCGGCAACGCAGGTTAATATTCATCGGCAAATTATCGTCATGGATCTTTCCGAAGAGAAGAATGAGCCTCTTTGCTTGATTAATCCTAAAATACTCCACTCGGAAGGATCTGAAAAATCAGAAGAAGGTTGTCTTTCTGTTCCTGCCTATTATGCCAATGTACAACGTGCTGAAAAAGTAAAAATTCAAGCACTTGATAAACAAGGCGAGCCGTTTGAATTAGAAGCAGATGAATTGCTAGCCGTTTGTATTCAGCATGAAATGGATCATTTGCAGGGCAAATTATTTGTTGATTATTTATCGCCATTGAAGCAACAGCGCTTACTAAAGAAAATTGAAAAAATGACGAAGCAGAACGCATAAGGAAGTTTCAAGCAATGAATTTACCAATATTGCGCTGATTTTTTGCTCCTACTTGGAGTATATTAAGAAGCGCATAGTCGTTCTACGCAACGATTGATAGGATTCAAGCAGGGGCAAATTCACTGTTTGGAACCTCCTTAGTGTCTTCTAATGCCTAAACGATTCGTTATTCGTGCTAACTTAATAAGTTCGGTCATTATTTGCATTTCCCGTGCTAGCTCTTGATATGCCTCACTGCCTATTTTTACTGCTTTTATATCGTGTTTAGCTCGCTCCATAGATTCCTTAGCTGCCTCTGCATCCAGCTCACTACTGCGTATAATCGTATCGGCTAATATAGTGACCACGCTAGGTTGTACTTCTATAACTCCCCCTGAAACAAATAAGCTTTCTAGCACTCCATCTGCTGTAGTATAGTGCATTTCCCCTGGTTTTAATGTTGAAAGAAGCTGAGTATGTCCTGCTAAAATGGTCAATCCTCCCATTGTTCCCGATACAGTAACATCCATTACTTCGCCATGAAATATTTGTTGATGGGTATCGACAACATTGAGGTATAAGGTCTTTTTCATAAAGATGATCTACTTTTATTATTTTAATAAATTAACACCTTCGCCAATCGTGATTTGCAGGGCGGATAAGCAATAGCGCATCCACCAAAATCAACGTGTTGCGGTAGATGCTATAAGGCGTTTTTTTTTGATTTAAATGATCTTAACGATAATATAGCAAGACAAAGATACGAACAAGCAGGACAAACCATAACAATTAGACATCTTTCCTAACTGCCAATATCCATTATATTTCTAGTAACTTGCCTCCTTTCTTCTGCCTTAATATTTGCACATAATATGCAAAATATAAGCATCATTATTTTGTATAATAAAAACAATAACTGCTTTAAATTAATAATTATAAAGGAAATAAAATGAGTCAATTACTCCGCTCAGGTGCTGTTGTTGGTGCTATGACGATGATCTCACGCGTATTAGGACTAATACGTGATGTTATTTTTGCCAATTACTTTCTCATTGGTGGTGCGATGGATGCCTTTATGGCGGCTTTTCGCATCCCTAATTTAATGCGTCGCTTATTTGCAGAGGGTGCTTTTTCACTTGCCTTTATTCCTGTGCTGAGTGAGTACAAAGAAACGCGCAGTAAAGAGGATTTAAAGCGTTTAATTGACCATGTAGCTGGCACACTGGGTACAGTATTACTAGTAATTACCATTATCGGGATGCTCATTGCACCGTGGATTATCACCACCATTACCCCAGGTTTTAGTCATCATGCAAATGCACGCCCTGAGTTGGCGGCAGAACTTTTGCGTATTACCTTTCCTTATATTTTGTTTATTTCTCTTAGCGCATTAATTAGCGGTATTTTAAATACATTTAAACAATTTGCCGTCCCTGCCTTTACCCCTGTTTTACTCAATGTGGTATTAATTGCCTGTGCTGTTTGGCTCGCACCTTATTTTGAAGAGCCTGTAAAAGCCTTAGCGTGGGGTGTGTTTATCGGTGGTATTGCACAGCTTTTATTCCAAGTACCTGCATTAATAAAATTAGGTTTATTTCCACGTTTTAGTCTCAAGCGCAGTCATAAAGGCGTGAAGAAGATTATGAAGTTGATGGTACCTGCTTTATTTGGCTCTTCGGTGGCACAGGTGAATTTATTAATTAATACCGCAATTGCCTCTTTATTGGGTACAGGCTTTATTACATGGCTCTATTATTCAGATCGCTTTGTAGAATTACCACTTGCTTTAATTGGTGTGGCAATTGGCGTAGTCATATTGCCGAAGCTGGCAGGAAATCATGCTAATGAAGAGAACAAAGCTTTTTCTGCAACACTAGGCTGGGCGGCTCGCTTATCCTTATTAGCCGCACTTCCAGCCATGACTGGGCTGATGTTATTGGCAACCCCCATTCTTGCTACAGTGATTGATAACGGAGTGAATGGCTGGCATGATGTGGAAATGTCAAGCATGAGTTTAATCACCTATGCCTTTGGTTTACCTGCTTTTATTTTGGTTAAAGTACTGGTTCCTGGGTTTTATTCACGTCAAGATACTAAAACACCCGTGAAAATAGGGATTATCGCAGTATTTAGTAATATGTTGTTTAGCCTGTGCATTGTTTATCCGTGGTATAAGCTAGGTTATGTAGCGCCACATGCAGGCTTGGCGTTGGCAACGGCGTTGGCGGGATATATTAATGCGGGCTTGCTTATCTATCAGTTGAAAAAGAAAAATATTTATCAATCACAAGCGGGGAATATCAACTACTTTGTGCGAATAGTCATTGCGACTATCGTGATGGGAATTGCTATTGGATGGTTTACTCCTGCGGATAGCTGGTGGCAACAAGCAGGAATTTGGCAGAAAATTTCTATGTTATTTGGGCTGATAGGTGGATCAATTATTATTTATAGTATTGCTTTATTGGCACTTGGTATGCAGCCCAAACGACTATTACAAGATGGTGAAAAAACAGCGTGACGACTCGTTTTAACACCATTTTGCTTGGCATTGCTATTGTCTTCCTTAGCCTAATGATGATTTGGGGCTTGGCTGGTTGGTATCTTACTAAGGATGCACAACAACAGCTTAGCGATTTTTTGCAAGAAAACGTCCAAAATAATGCATTAAATAGCATTGATGCTGAGTTATTAAGCTATAAAACCACACTTGTTGGCGCAAAAGCCTCCCTAAAAATCAGCTCAAAAATTGCTTTTATTGATGAGCAAATGGGCGAGTTATTTCTCAATGCCAACTTATTTTTTGGACCT
>DRMS01000261.1 GCA_011322515.1 Leucothrix mucor | reverse complement strand
TATTACCTTAGCTCATTTGTCTTTAGCGTCTGCTGTTTCATACCTTGAACTTCGCTTACCTGAAGCGCTTTATAAATCGGAGAATCCCAAAGTAATCGCCTACCCCAAAATAATGAGTTGGTATGAAAATTTCAAGACCAGACCGTCTATGCTAGATACTCGATTACATGATCTAGCAGGTTAAACATCATGCAGAAAAAAGCATCCGATATTTTATTCTCGAAAGCGGTGAGAAAGATGCAATCCGAACAAGGAACCGATGATTTTATTAACCGCCTTATCGAACGTGAGCACTGGAAAAATCAGCTATCAGAAGAACAAATGCAATTTATACAAAGCAGGGATTCTTTTTACCTCGCAACCTCTAGTGTTGATGGTATGCCCTATTTGCAGCATCGGGGTGGTCGTAAAGGCTTTATTACTGTCTCAAATACTTCTAGCCTATGGTTTCCAGATTATGCTGGGAATCGTCAATACATTACGACAGGTCATCTTTCAGAAAATAATCGAGCCTTTCTTTTTTTTATGGATTATCCAAACCAACGTCGTTTAAAGCTATGGGGTACGGCATCACTGCTTTCTGAAGATGCTTATCCTTTGTCGGTCGCTCAACAACCAAAAAAAGGCAAAGTGGAAAGGATCCTCCAATTTGATATTGAGGCAATAGACGAAAATTGTCGGCAACATATCCAACAACGCTATACAGACGAAGAGTATGGCGAAGAACTGTCTCTGGCTAAGCAAAAAATCATATTATTAACAAAGCAACTCAAACAATTGGAAATGGCTATTGATGAAGAAAATAGAAGATAAAAAAGTTGCTGTTGTGGCAGGTGTTGGGGCTGGTTTAGGTCAAGCCTTATGCCAAAAGCTATTATCTGAAGGTTATTGGGTTGCTGGACTATCTTATTGCCTGTGATGTAACGGATAGCGCTTCTGTCGATCAAGCACTATCAGATGCTGAGAATCGTCTCGGCAATATCAGCGTCTACATTCATAACGCCGCATATCTTTTACATATAGACATTCATTTATTAAATTTCCGCACCCTTCGACTCCGCTCAGGGAGCTGTACCCTGAGCGGAGTCGAAGGGTGCAATTATTTATGTGAAAAACTACAAACCTTTTCTTGATACGACTGAAGAAGAGTTCAGCGTTATTTGGAATCTCTGTTGTTTAGGAACGTGCGAAGGGAAAAAGATAGGTAATATTTTTCCTACACTGTGTAACATCAGTTATTCAGAGCACTGCCTATGGGTTATGAGAAGTTATAGATGCTTGATAATCTCATAAAGCCAGATTCTAATTGATACAACAGATTTATACTTATAAACTGCTCTTTTTAGCCTGCCACAAAAAATCAATGAAAAATATAATATCAATTAAAAATCTATCTAAAACCTATGCCTCAGGGCATCAAGCGCTTAAAGCCGTTAACCTAGAGATTAAAGAAGGAGAAATTTTAGCGTTACTTGGTCCAAATGGTGCGGGTAAAACCACCTTAATTTCTATTATTTGCGGTCTGGTCTCACCCTCAGAAGGCTCTGTACAGGTGGGTGGGTTTGATATTATTAGTGATTATCGAAAAACGCGTAAGTTAATTGGCTTAGTGCCACAAGAACTAACGCTTCCTGCCTTTGAAACTCCGTGGAATACCTTAAATTTTAGCCGTGGATTATTTGGTAAAAAACCAAATAAAGCGTTAGTCACTCAAATGCTGACTGATTTAACTCTGCTGGATAAAAAAAATACCGAAATAAGAATGTTATCAGGTGGCATGAAGCGCAGAGTTTTAATTGCTAAGGCTTTAATCCATGAGCCGCGTATTTTGTTTCTTGATGAACCAACCGCAGGGGTTGATGTAGAGTTACGCAAAGACATGTGGAATATTGTGCACCGCTTGCGCGAATCAGGTGTGACGATTATTTTAACCACGCATTATATTGAAGAAGCGGAAGAAATTGCGGATCGTGTTGGTATTATTAGTGGCGGTGAATTATTACTGGTTGATGAAAAACAGGCTTTAATGCAAAAACTGGGTAAAAAACAGTTAATTATTGAGCTAAGAAAGAAGATTTCAGACATCCCTGACTCATTAGCAAGCTATAATTTGGAGCTAACAAACGATGGCGCTGAATTGATCTATACCTACAGTACACAAGGCAAGCGCACGGGCATTACAATGTTGATGAAAGAAATCAATGCTGCAGGTTTGGAATTAAAAGATCTGCAAACCGCTCAGAGTTCTTTAGAAGATATTTTCGTCAACTTAGTGAGAAATAAGGCATGAATTTTCAAGCAGTAAAAGCCATTTATAAATATGAAATGCTACGCGCATGGACAACACTCTTTCAAAGCATTGCCTCGCCTGTTATCTCCACGTCACTGTATTTTATTGTTTTTGGGTCAGCAATAGGGTCACGTATTAACACGGTTGATGGGATTCCCTATGGCTCTTTTATAGTGCCTGGTTTGGTGATGCTGTCATTGCTTACCCAAAGCATTGCCAATGCCTCCTTTGGTATTTTCTTCCCTAAGTTTACAGGGGCTATTTATGAGGTCATGTCAGCGCCTATCTCGCATTTTGAAATATTATTAGGCTATGTCGGTGCGGCGGCGAGTAAATCCTTTATTTTGGGGCTTATTATTTTAACCGTTGCCAATTTGTTTGTTGATTTACAAGTACAACACCCTTTCTGGATGCTGGCTTTTTTAATTCTTACCTGTATTTCCTTTAGCCTATTTGGGTTTATTATTGGCTTATGGGCGACTAATTTTGATAAATTACAACTGATTCCCTTGCTGGTTATCACGCCACTCGTTTTTCTTGGCGGTAGTTTTTACTCTATTAGTATGTTGCCTCCGTTTTGGCAGACAGTGACTTTATTTAATCCTGTGGTTTATCTTATTAGTGGCTTTCGTTGGAGTTTTTTTGGGGCATCGGATGTTAGTGTTGGATTGAGTTTAGCCATGATTATGCTGTTTTTAGTCGTCTGTATTGGGATCGTTGCATGGATGTTTAAGACGGGGTATCGTTTAAAAAATTAGTTTTTTCTCCGCTTTAAGGTGGGACAAGTAAAGTCATAGCAAACAACCCGCACCCTTCGACAAGCTCAGGGAACTAGCCCTTCGGTAGACTCAGGACACCGCTTCCTGAGCTTGTCGAAGGGTGCGGGTGAATAGCAAAACATTAACTGTCCCATCTTAAACTGGTAGCCTGAAAATACACTAATGTCCCATTTTTTAACGCCCCAATCTACGCAAGCTCT
>DRMS01000260.1 GCA_011322515.1 Leucothrix mucor | reverse complement strand
ATGTTAGGTATGTCAGGAGCACCTGAATCTAAGGATGGCAAAACGCTTGAACCAATGGAAAACTACGGTCTAAAAGCTATGTCGATTGGATTTCTAGTAGAAGAAGATTCTCCAATGATTTGGCGTGGCCCTATGGTTACACAGGCGCTAGAGCAATTATTAAATGATACCAACTGGGGCGAACTGGATTATTTGATCGTTGATTTACCTCCAGGAACAGGTGATACGCAACTGACGCTATCGCAAAAAATTCCTGTCAGTGGTGCGGTTATTGTTACCACGCCACAAGACATTGCCTTGTTAGATGCGCTTAAGGGATTAAAGATGTTTGAAAAAGTCGAAGTCCCTGTGCTTGGTGTTGTCGAGAATATGAGCATACATATTTGTAGTGAATGTGGTCATGCTGAGCATATTTTTGGAGAAGGAGGCGGCAAGCGTATGGCAGATGAATCAGATGTGGATTATCTAGGTGCATTGCCGCTTGATATTACTATTCGCGAGCAAGCTGATAGCGGCAACCCTTCCGTAGTTTTTGAGCCTAATGGTAAAATTGCCGAGCTATATAAAGATATATCTCGCGCAATGACATCACGTTTAGCGTCTAAGTCTAAGGATTATAGTACTAAGTTCCCTAATATTGTTATTCAAAGCACGTAGTTTGAGCACCAATTTAAGCGAACCAGCCTGTTAATTCTTAGCGTTCGAAAAGAAAACAAATTATCTTGCAAAGATGCAGAGTACGCCAAGAAAAGAAATATCCTTTGCGTACTTTGCGAGAGAACTGCTTTTTGTACCTAAGGGGCATAGCAATCCCTCTTTAAATTGATAGTCATTAATATTAATACCTTCGCCAAATCTAAACTGTAGGGTGGATAAGTGCAACGCATCCACCACAACACGTTGATTTTGATGGATGTGCTATCGCTTATCTACTCTAGAAATAGGTGAAGGATGCCATAAATTTGCCTTAAAAGTTTATGAGCATATGCACGCCAATACTGGCAATATAGCCTAAGGCAATAACAGGTGTCCATTTCAGGTGGCTAAAGAAGGTATACTTTCCTCTTGCTTGTCCCATCAGTGCAACGCCAGCGGCTGATCCGATGGATAATAAGCTACCCCCCACTCCTGCGGTCAATGTGACTAATAACCATTGTGCGGTATTCATCTCAGGTTGCATGGTTAATACAGCAAACATGACGGGAATATTGTCAACAATGGCTGAAAGTATGCCAACAGTGATATTGGCAGTGGTTGCGCCCCATTGGTTATACATAATGTCGGAGGCTAGACCAAGGTAACCTAAGAAGCCAAGACCGCCCACAGAGAGTACGACACCGTAGAAAAAGAAGAGAGTATCCCATTCTGCTTTTGCGACAGGGGTGAAAACATCAAAGCTCCCCACCTTTGCGGGTAAGAGGTTAGTAGCAGGGTTGTTGTCAGTCATTTTCAGGTAGTAACCCAGCATTTGTAAATAACCTAAGCCTGTTAGCATACCGATAACAGGGGGTAAACCAAGGAAGTTATGGAAGCTGACGGCGGTTGCAATGGTCAATAAGAAGAGAGCTATGATCAGTAAAGCCCCGCGACGCATCGTAACTTGCTCAGTGTCTGCTTTAGGATTCTCGTTTGGAACGGCGAAATTCATAATTGCAGCAGGAACAACGAAATTAACTAATGCAGGAATAAATAAAGCGAAGAAACCCCAGAATTCAACCATACCTTTTTGCCATACCATGAGCGTAGTGATATCGCCAAAGGGACTGAATGCACCACCCGCATTTGCAGCGACAACAATATTGATACAAGCAAGTGCAACGAACTTTTTATTATCACCGCCTACTGCCATTACTACCGCGCACATTAATAAAGCGGTGGTTAAATTGTCTGCAACAGGGGAAATAAAGAAAGCGAGAAAGCCTGTTAGCCAGAAAAGTTGACGAAAGCTAAAGCCTTTTTTGATTAACCAAGCACGTAAGGCATCAAAAACTTTGCGTTCTTCCATTGCATTAATGTAGGTCATCGCAACAAGTAGGAATAGCATTAATTCAGAATATTCCAAGAAGTTATGGCGAACTGCTTCTTCAGCGAGTTCGGACATGCCATGATTCATATACACTATGCCAATCATTGCCCAAATAATGCCAGCGGCAAGGATGACAGGTTTAGATTTACGTAGATGAGTGTATTCCTCTGCCATAACGAGTAGATAAGCAAAGAGGAAGATACCGATTGCGGCAAAGCCAATCATGCTATTGGTAAGGTCTAAGCGTTGATGTTCTGCGGCTAATGCCAGCTCAGGCAACACTAGAATAACCAAACCTAGCAGAATGCTTATTAGGGTTACTAATTTTCTATTTAATAACGGCTTCATTTTATATTATCCTTAATAAAGTAGATTTAACATGCCAATCAAAACAACTAAAAAGAGTAGGGTCATGATGCTACCAGCACGCAAAAAGTCAGGAACACGATAACCGCCAGGTCCCATTATTAGTGCATTGACTTGATGGGTTGGGATAAGGAAGGAGTTGGAGGTGGCAATGGCAACGATGAGGGCAAATAAGGCAGGGTCAGCACCAACACCAATCGCAATATTAACCGCTAATGGAACCAGTAGTACGGTAGCACCTACATTTGACATCACCAGCGTGAAGAAGGTAGCGAGTACGGCAATGGAAAGTTGGATGACCCAAATTGGCATATCGCCAACGACAGCAAGTGTCTGATCGGCAATCCATTTAGCGGTGCCTGTTTGTTCAACTGCCAGCCCTAGAGGAATCAAGCTGGCTAGCAGGAAGACCGTTTTCCAAGAAACGGCCTCATAGGCTTCGTCAATCTTTAATACACCTGATAGCACCATGCCAAGAGCACCTGTCAGTAGCGCAATCGAAAGACGTATCTCAGTGAATAACACCATAAATAAGGCAATAGAGAAGAAAATACCCGCCCATAATACTTTGTGAGGACGTAATTCTTCGCGTGGATACTCAGTGGTAATGACAACAAAATTAGAATCATTTTCTAAACGCATTAGTGTTTCCCAAGTGGTATGCACAACCAGCGTATCACCTGAATGCAAGGGTATATTGCGTATATCATCACCTTCATGCATGGTTTCACCGTTACGGTGCAGACCTACCATTGCGATACCGTAGCTTTTACGCATCCAGACATCACGAGCACTTTTACCAATCAGCTTAGAACGAGGTGGAATAACAATTTCTGCAATACCTGCCTTTGTGCTAGAGAGTGCTTCGGAGAAAGTGCGTAGTTCATCACGTCTTTTTAGGTCAAATTTTTCAATAAAGCGATCCAAATCAGTAGGTTCGGCTACAACACCTAAAACCATACCAGGCTGTATCCCTGTGTCACGGTCTAGCGCACCAGGACCGACGCGTGTTTCTTGGCCTAATAATTTGGTGGCAATAATTCTTACCTTGTAGACTGTTTCTATATCATCTAGATGATGATCAATAATAGGGCTATCATCGGTTACAACCACTTCAAACAGCTCATAATCAATATCATAAACATCATGGAAGTATTTCATCGCATCTGAACCTGTGGCACCACTCTCACTGTTGCTTGAAGGCAATACAAAACGACCTGCTACTATAAAATAAAAGACACCTGTTATGACCAATGCGAGACCAATGGGGGTTACTGAAAATAGTCCCCATGTGGTCATTTGTTGATCGGCAGGAAGTGCTGTATTGGAGGTTAGGATAAGGTCGTTTAAAAGGATTAAAGGTGATGAGCCGACCATTGTTACCGTGCCACCCAAAATGGCACAGAAGCCCATTGGCATAAGCAAGCGTGACATGGGTAGACCAGAACGTGCCGATATACGAGCAACTACAGGTAAAAATAGTGCAGTTGCACCAACGTTTTGCATAAAGGAGGAGATAAAAGCAACGGTGCTGGAAACAATTGGGATAATACGTTTTTCTGAGGTTCCGCCAACATTAAGAATAAAAGCAGCAACCTTGCTCATAATACCCGTTTTGTCGAGACCTGCACCAATAATCATCACGGCAATAATCGACATCACTGCGTTACTGGAAAAACCATCAAAGAGGTGATTTGGATCAACCAGCGGTTTATCCAGCCCCATAATAGGATAGATCAGGCTGGTGAGACCTAGTGCCACCATAATACTCACAGCAGCAATATCAACATCAACAATTTCAAATGCAAAGAGGTAGATAGTGAGCAATAAGATTGCCGTTACCCATGCAATTTCGATGGTTGGTTCTTTATAGGCTAAAAAAAGAGCCATCATAATAAAAATAGCAACCGATGCTAGTCGCTTTTTTATTAGTTCTTTTGTTATCGTTCTAAATTGTTGTTTTGTCATAAATATTTCATGCCTAATGATTGTTGAAAATAAATGAACAAGCCATATGGGTCAATGCATGGCAAGCTCCCTTTTTTGGCGGGTTGGTAACTGTAGACTATCTTTTCTCAGCGGAACATGATGCCCTTTGGGCAAAAAGACAAAATCACATTGTTATTCAATAAATCAATATGCATAATAATATTAATCTATGCGGCTTATTTCAAAAACTTGGTTTTTCCGAAACATAAATAAGATATACGCCTAATAGGGAAATTCTAGGGTAAGATTGGTAAAACCATTACTTGAAACTTCCTAATTTGATTTCTTTAAAGTTCCTTAGCAGAAATAAAAAATAAAATAGTAATCGTAGTAACAACTAGGGAACGAGCACGGAATAACTTCCCTAAGCTCTAACGCAGAGTTTTTATTTCAGATGGGATGAACTCATAAGGCGCATAGTCACTCTACGCAACGAATGAGATCATCCAAGCTGGGATAAAAAAGCAAGTTAGAGATCGGGACGTTGTTTCGTGCTCGTTCCTAAGCCTGACCTGATGTGGAAAGTTTCTATTTTTGAACTCCAGTTTTCAACCTTGAAAATTTTGTGGCGAGAGGTTACAGCCTACTATGTAAAGAGAATGTAAAGGATGCAGATAAGAAGCAATCAGAAATAAATTAATGATACTTTATTTTGGATTTTTGGTTTTTTTCTGTTAATCAATTTCCTTACTTGTCCCGTTTTAAGTGGGTAGTTAATAATAGCTCCACAGAAGTTCCCCGACCTTCACGACTATGTATGAATATTTTCCAGCCATAGCGTTCGCATATTCTCGATACTAGAGAAAGTCCAATACCGTACCCGCCCTTTGATTGATGATTGCTATAGTATCGATCGAACATTTTAAGACGCTGATCTTCTTTCATACCTGTTCCTGTATCCTCAATCACGACATGCTTGTCTTGCAGATGAATATAGATCATCCCCTGACTGGTATAACTGAAAGCATTACGAATTAGATTTGCCAGAACTACATATAAAAGTGTGGGATCGCTAGAGATAGTTAGCTTACTCTCCATATTAAGTTCAACCTCTACGGCTTTGTGATCCAATAGGTAGCGATGCTCTTTTATCACCTGACTTAATATTTTATCGACAGAACATTGATGTTGCCTGTTATGATCGGATTCCTCGCGGGCTAATGCCAATAATGCAGATGTCAGACGGGTGATCTGTGTTGCTGCACGAGCAATACGCTCCACTCTTTTTTGGCTACCTTTACTCAGTTCTTTGTCAGACAGCATCACTTCAGAAGCGCCCTTAATAACAGAAAGTGGAGTACGAAGTTCATGACTCACATTGCTGGTAAATGCACGTTCGCGCTCATTAAATTCAGCCAGCCTTTGATGATAGCCATCAATAGCCCAACTCAATTCAGCCACCTCATCATGAGGAAAATTTTTACTCAGTGGCAACGGGCGAAAATTAGGATCCATTTCCGATACTTGTTGTGCAAATCGGGTCACAGGGGAAATAACCCGACCTGCTAGCCAGAGACCTAAGGCACTGGATAATAGCGTCATCAATCCAATACCTAATGCAAGAAAATAAAGATATTGTTTTTCATTGCTTGTTATCGCTTTATCCGCATAAAGTAGCAAAAAACGTATTGTATTATGCTCCTTTAATTGCACGTAATAACCAGATCCATCGATTATAATGTGGCTTAATCCAGAGGGGAGCTGCTGTAGCTCAATAGGGAAGGTATCCTGTATTTTTTCAGTTATCGCGTAGCCTTGAAGATGAATGCTTGATGGAGGAGGTGTATTAGGGCTAGTCGCATAACGGCTGATGAAGTTTTCTAGCTCTGCAAAGAGCACTTCCTCAATCAGCTCCTCTTCGATACTAACTGCCAACCAATAAAGCGCTCCCCCCATCGCCATACTGATTAACCACCCTAGTATTAAAAAGCTCAGCGTAACTCGATAACGTAGGCTGAATTTAAAACTCATTAGGTTGCGCGATGTGATACCCCATACCGCGCATTGTTTGTAATAGATGCGGAGTAAAAGGCTTGTCTATCAGGGTACGCAGAGTATGTAGATGTGCACGTAAAGAGTCGGTTTCAGGTAGGTCATCACCCCAAATATAGCGTTCAATTTCTCGTCGAGTGACCACACGTGGAGATTGACGCATCAGCAATTCTAAAATTTTCAGCGGAATGGGAGGTAGCTCAATATCATAGCCTGCACGACAGACTTTTAAGGTAGCGGGATTAAAGGTCAGATCTGCAATAGATAAAAGCGCATTACTAATATTCCCTTGTCCGCGTCGAACTAAAGCCTGTAAGCGAACCTTAAGTTCTTGCAATGAAAAGGGTTTGACCAAATAATCATCCGCTCCACTATTAAAGCCCAGCAATTTATCATCCAGAGTATCTCTAGCAGTTAACATCAATATCGGTAGATTACAACCTTGCCCCCGTAGCGTGCTACATACCTTTAAACCATCTATATCGGGTAGCATCAAATCAAGAACCACCACATCGTAGGAATTTTGTTCTACAAACATGAGACCGCTGTTTCCATCATAAGCAGCATCTACTGTGTGTCCTCGCGCCTCAAAAAAATCATACAGATTTTCAACAAGGTCAGGATTGTCTTCAATAGCCAGAATATACATGGGTTTAGCCTATCAGTTTGCTATGACAAGATCGAATTTAAAAATTATGAATTTTGTATCATAAGGAAGTTCCAAGCAATGATTTTACCCATCTTACTTGCTCTTTTGCTCCTGCTTGAATCATCTCAATCGTTGCGTAGAGTAATTATTCGCCTCTTGAGATACTCCAATCAGGAACAAAAAATCAGCGCAATAGCGGTAAATTTATTGCTTGAAACTTCCTAATTTAAAATTCACATTTTTAAATCCCTTTTTTTTCTCCTTTTTTCATTAAATCTTCACGCCTCTGTTTATAATCTTTTAATGTCGATTTTATCTTTTTAGATAAAAAAATTGTTTTTTAATGCTTTCTTAATAAAGTCTACTACTATATTAACTGTATATTTTTAGTAAATTGCACAGGAGGTGTCCAATGAGTATACGTAACACGATCACACCGTTTTCAACAACATTACCAAATATGCCTGTAACCGACATGCAAGGGCAACCCAATAATGCACTATCACGTATTTCTATCGTCAAAAAAACAGCACGCATTTATGATGATGGTAGCAGCCAAATTGATGTTCCTGTCTGGGGATATCAAGGCACTTGGGGAGAGAATAATGTTATGGGAGGACCTGCTATTCAGGTAACTTCTGGTAGAAGCTTATTAGTTGAATGGAAAAATAATTTAACAAAATCAAGTAAATGCCCTGTTGATGAGGTACACGTTCCCTATGATGAAAGTAGCGATATCATAGTGCCACAAAATACACTAGGAGCAGGCGGTGTAGGGCTAGAAAAGAAGCCCTCTGCCTATTTTGTCCCTCATTTACATGGTGCTAAAACAGCACCTAATTATGATGGTTGGCCCGAAAGCATGATGATGCCAGGGCAATCTCGTTTGTCTCGGTATGAAAATGATGAACGCTCAACAATGTATTGGTATCACGATCACGCGATGCACACAACACGCCTAAACGCTTATTCTGGCTTAGCTGCGCCTTATATAATCCGCGATAAAGAGGAGTGCTCGCTTAACTTGCCAAAAGGTAGGGACGAAATATTTATGGTTATTCAAGACCGAAATTTGAATTTACCAGAAAAACGTCTTAACAAAGGTGTAAACAAAACAACCCTTTTACACAAAACAGAAACTAACACAGGACCTCTTGAATTCTATGGTCCTCTCACATTAGTCAATGGTGCAATTTGGCCTAAACGCACGGTGGATGCTGGTCTATATCGTTTACGTATTCTAAATGGTTCAAATTCTCGTGTTTATGCATTGTATCTTGTTGAAACGCAGACCGATGGAACACTGGATTTGTCGTCTAAACCCCAAATTGCCAAAGAACCAAGAATTGTTAAAATTGGCACCGATGGTGGTCTGCTTGATGAAGCGGTTGAGTTAAAACGGTTTACCGACAAGGGCGCTATTGTGCTAATGCCAGCTGAACGAATTGATTTATTGATTGATTTTAGCAAATGTAAAAATAAGTCCTATGCCTTTGTAAATGCAGCAACATCTCCTTTCAGTGGTAGCGACTCCATTCGCACACTAGATGCTAATTTTTACCCCTCAGCTCCAGAAAAAGATACAGGTCGCAATCCATACCCCGAAATGATGCGTTTTGATGTATGCGAAGCAATGAAAGGTCACAAAGATACGAACGATCTAGACTGCATTATTGATAAAATGAAAGAAGTGATTACAACCCGTTATTACGATCTTGATAAGGTGAAGAAAACCCGTACAATTGCATTGGTTGAAAAGGATATGGGACCCAATAAACCCGCTATGCTAACCACTTTTGAATTGATCGAAGAGGGCGAGTTGAAAGAGTATGAAGGAGCTACTGATAAACCTGATAAACCTGATAAACCTGATAAACCTGATAAACCTTATCAAGCACTAAAAGCGGGGCGCGTTGTTGAAATTGATGGCGTAAAATACCGTGTCTGCGCCGAACGTTTTCAAGACCCATTAAACTTTCAGGTAGTACATGGTGACACCGAAATCTGGCGTTTTGTCAATATTTCACCCGACTCACACCCAATGCACTTGCACTTAGTTCAATACCGTCACCATGCCACTCGTAGGCTAGCCCCCATTGAACAAATTGATAGCACAACAGGCAACGTAGTAAACACTGAGGGTAACGGAAACATGGAGGCCGCTGATATAGTGAACGGTGCATTTCGTACTGGTGACAGCATACGGATAAAATCAACTGCGTCATCACCTGTGGTGGATGAAACAGGTCTGAAAGATACCATTCGTGTAGACCCTGGTACTATGGTAGAAATTATTGCTAAGTTTGAAGGTCATCTTGGTCGTTATCTCTATCATTGTCATCTACTAGAGCACGAAGACCATGATATGATGCGCCAGTTTGTTGTAGCACGCCCTGATATGCGTATGCACTCCAAAGATATTCCTGGCTCAGTTGGAAAATGACTGATTGTAACGGATTCTGTTGGTACTGATTTATAGCGATCAATTTAAACTGGGACAGCAATTTGGCTAAATCGTAGGTTGGGTTAGCTTATTAAGCGTAGCGAAATAACGTAACCCAACAATTAATCTTAAAATCTGTTGGGTTACGTTGCCTCACTAGCTCGGCAAGCTAACCTAACCCAACCTACGCAAGCCTGTCCCGCT
>DRMS01000259.1 GCA_011322515.1 Leucothrix mucor | reverse complement strand
CCTTTCCCCCTCGCTTTTTGCAATCAGCGACTGCTTTGCAAACAGTAGCATCAACCTCGACCCATTCAGAATGCATAGTATGCTCTTCTAAATTTTCAACGCGCACGGGCTGAAATGTTCCTGCGCCGACATGCAATGTCACCTGCGCAGTTTGCACACCCTTTTGCGCTAATTGGGCTAATAACTCAGTGGTAAAATGTAGCCCTGCGGTGGGCGCCGCAACAGCACCCGATTTTGTTGCAAATACTGTCTGATAACGCTCACGATCATCCACGGTATCCGCACGCTCTATATAAGGCGGTAGCGGGATATGTCCATATTGCTCTAGTAATTCTAATAACGGTGATTTATTCAATACCTTTAGCTCAAACAATGCCCCCTGACGTGCTACTACCTCAACGTTGATTTTATCTTCCAAGGTCAAAATAGCCCCTTCTTTGGGAGATTTACTGGATTTAATATGGGCTAATAGCAAATGCTCTGATAATAAGCGCTCAACCAGTACTTCAATTTTTCCACCTGTTGATTTTTTACCATAAAGGCGTGCAGGAATAACGCGAGTATTATTAAAAACCAGCAAATCATCTGGCTGGATTAGCTCTATCAGGTCGCTAAATAGTTTATCATCACACGATGCGCTGTCGTTTGCTGTGTTATGAACAACTAATAAACGGCTGGCAGCGCGGTCTGGCAATGCTTGTTGTGCAATTAGTTGTGAGGGTAGGTGGTAAGAGAAGTCAGATAGTTTCATTGGTGGCATAGTAGCTAATTCATAAATACAAAATCAACTTAAACTTATTGCTAAGTTTGCCTCATTGGTCTATTTCATTGATAATGCCCGACTTGTTTGGTTGTAAGCAAACATAATAACTTAAAAAAATACAATACCTTCGCCAAAAAAGATAACTCACCCTAAGAATACACAAATAAAATAAATAAAAACAATAGGTTATGCTTCTATTGTGATTTATATTTATATTTATATTGGTATAACTTATTCTTTATGCCCTCTCAGGGTGAACTATTATTCTCGAATTGGCGAAGGTATTGAAAATAACGAGGAGTAAATAATGAAAATTGCAATAGCTGGTACAGGTTATGTTGGTCTTTCTAATGCGGTATTGCTAGCTCAGCATAATGAAGTGGTGGCACTGGATATTATTCCAGAAAAAATCACCTTGCTAAATAACAAGCAATCACCTATTGCTGATGTAGAAATTGAAGATTTTTTACAAAATAAAAGCCTGAATTTTAGGGCGACATTAGATAAAGAAGATGCCTATCAGGGGGCAGATTTTGTGATTATAGCCACACCAACGGACTATGATAGTGAAACAAATCATTTTAATACTAAGTCAGTAGAGGCGGTTATTAAGGAGGTTACTCAGATTAATCCTGATGCTGTGATGATTCTAAAATCAACCGTACCTGTTGGGTATACAGCGCGAATTAAAGATGAGTTGGGAATCGATTCTATCATTTTCTCGCCTGAGTTTTTAAGAGAAGGTAAAGCGCTTTATGATAATCTTTATCCTTCGCGGATTATTGTTGGTGAACAGTCAGAGCGTGCAGAAAAATTTGCCAATTTACTGGAGCAGGGAGCGATAAAAGAAGACATTGCGATATTATTTACGGACTCAACCGAAGCAGAAGCCATCAAGCTGTTTTCAAATACCTATCTTGCTATGCGCGTTGCCTATTTCAATGAACTCGATACTTATGCGCAAATTCATCATCTTAGCTCAAGACAAATTATCGAAGGGGTAGGGTTAGACCCACGCATTGGTGATCATTATAACAACCCATCCTTTGGTTATGGCGGCTATTGTTTGCCGAAAGACACCAAGCAATTGCGTGCTAATTATGAAGATGTTCCCAGTAATTTAATTAGTGCCATCGTTGAATCAAACTCAACCCGTAAAGATTATATTGCAGATCTTGTCATCAAACAGCAACCGCAAATTGTCGGTATTTATCGCCTGATAATGAAAAGTGGCTCAGATAATTTTAGAGCCTCTTCGATTCAAGGCATTATGAAGCGCATTAAAGCAAAAGGCATTGAAGTTATTGTCTATGAGCCTGAGATGGATGAAGAGCACTTCTTTCATTCTCGGGTTATTCGAGATCTGGAAGAATTCAAGCGCACCTCAAATATTGTGGTGGCTAATCGTTTGGCAGATGAAATTCGGGATATTGAGGATAAAGTGGTTACGCGTGATTTATTTGGTCATGATTCTTAGGCTCTATTAATATTTGATGGTTATCTATCCTTTTTGCCGCTTTTTCCTTCTCTTTGTATTACCCTCGTTCCCATCGCTCCAGCGTGGGAATGCATAAGTACCCGCGCAAAATTAATCTAACAATTTAGCCCCTGTTTTCTGATCTTCTTCGTTATTGCTTTGGTCACATAGCCCACTATGCTCTCGTCACAATGCCTTGAATATCAAAAAACAGGAAACTAAATTTTGTTAAATTAATTTTGTTTGGGTACTTATCGAGCCTTTTTGGTTTTGAAAATGGAAATTTAATATCTGAATATCTTTAGGAACGTGCACGGAATAACTTCCCGAAGTTTTAACGCAGAATTTTTATTTCAGATTGGGTGAACTCATGAGGCGCATAGTCACTCTACGCAACGAATGAGATCATCCCAAGCTGGGATAAAAAGGCAAGTTAGAAATCGGGAAGTTGTTTCGTGCCCGTTCCTTAGTTGAGATTTATCTCAAAAAAATTGTCAATAGGGGAGAGTTGTTATCTTTTCGTTCCATATTCATTATGATGCTCTATTTTTGATAAGAAATAGTAATTATTACTCATAAAAATTCAATGGTTATCCTTGTGGAAGAAGCCTAAGAGGTCTACACTGCGCACCGTTATTAAGAAATGCTAATATTCGGTTCGATAAATGAAACTCACTTCTATCTTCCCCTTCCTTATCTGGTTTAAACTAATCACTAAAGAGTCCATCAAAGCGGATCTTTTAGCGGGCTTGACAGGGGCAGTTATTGTTTTGCCTCAAGGTGTGGCATTTGCAACCATTGCTGGTTTACCGCCTGAGTATGGTCTTTATACGGCAATGGTTACACCTGTTATTGCAGCATTATTTGGTTCATCTTTCCACTTGGTTTCAGGGCCTACAACCGCTATTTCTATTGTTGTTTTTACTGCAATTAGTCATCATGCCGAGCCTGGTACACCTGAGTTTTTATCGATGGCATTAACACTCACTTTTCTTGCAGGTGTGTACCAGTTGGCATTTGGTTTGGCTCGATTAGGTGCCTTGGTTAATTTTGTCTCCCATACAGTAGTGATAGGTTTTACCGCAGGTGCTGCCGTTTTAATTATTACCAGCCAGATAAAGCATGTGACGGGTATTTTTGTCTCTAAGGGCGAGTCTTTTCTACATACATGGGCGGATTTGTATCATGGAATAGGGCAGTTTAATTTTTATCTCCTGGTGATTGCGCTGGTGACTTTATTGGCGGCCATCCTAACTAAAAAACTATTTCCTAGAGCACCTAACCTTCTTATTGGCATGGTAGTAGGAAGTGTTGTAGCGAGCTTTTTAAAAGATTATACCGATATCAAATTGCTGGGAGAAATTCCCGCGCAGTTGCCACCACTCTCCATGCCTGATTTCTCCTTTGCGACGATCAAAAAGTTAGTGCCTGAAGCCTTTGCGGTTGCTTTGCTAGGCTTAATAGAGGCAGTGTCAATTAGTCGTGCGGTTGCAACAAAGTCTGATCAGCGCATAGATTCTAATCAGGAGTTTGTTGGGCAAGGATTATCAAACATGGTGGGTAGCTTTTTCTCCAGTTATGCGGGTTCTGGCTCCTTTACCCGCTCAGGTGTGAACTATGAAGCGGGGGCGAAAACACCCCTTTCTGCTATTTTTGCGGCTTTTTTTCTCGTCATTATTGTCTTACTCATTGCGCCTTTAACGGCTTATTTACCGATAGCGGCAATGGGCGGTATTATTCTTTTAGTCGCCTTTGGGTTAATTGATTTTTATCATATAAAACAAACGCTAGCATTTAATAAATCAGAATCAGCTATCTTGTTAACCACTTTTTTTGCTACTTTATTTCTGGAGCTTGAATTTGCTATTTATATGGGGGTTTTGCTGTCGCTTATTTTGTTTTTAGCTAGAACATCAACACCCAATATTCCTGTATTATCCGTCGAT
>DRMS01000258.1 GCA_011322515.1 Leucothrix mucor | reverse complement strand
ATAAAATAAAAAAACTAGCTATACCAGAACCATAGCAAGTTTTTCAAGGGGCTTCCAATATAGATAGTTATAATTTTCGCTTCACCTTTAACTTCGCTCAATGCGGTAAGTTGGAGTGACATAGGGGTCTTCATGACGCTCAGATAACGAGACAAAGTTCAACTGGCTGTGTTTATAGTGATGGCTATACCTGTCAATAAAATGGCTACCAACTTAAGGCGAGACAAGTAATGTTATAGCAAACAACCCGCACCCTTCGACAAGCTCAGGGAGCTAGCCCTTCGGTAGACTCAGGACACCGCTTCCTGAGCTTGTCGAAGGGTGCGGGTGAATAGCAGAAACATGAACTGCCCCGCCTTAAACTGGTAGCCAATAAAATGCTATGCCTAGTCAGGAACATCATTCAGACGCTCAAAGGCAGAAGACAATTAATTTCCTCGACATTTCAATGTACATGTACGGAAAGACTTGACCACTATAAGTTTTACAGTTTTTGGAATAAATTCACAATTCCCTATATAATGCGCGATTTTATTGATTTTGGAGGGATTGCGATGTCTCAACCTGTTATTAGTGTAGTCATGGGGAGTAATAGTGATTGGAATGTTATGTCCAAGGCGGTTGAGCAGTTGGAGCATTTTTCCATTCCCCATGAGTATCGCGTCGTTTCAGCGCATCGCACCCCTGATTTATTATTTGACTATGCCAGTACTGCTAGAGAGCGTGGTTTACAGGCTATTATTGCAGGCGCAGGTGGTGCGGCACATTTACCTGGGATGTTGGCGGCTAAGACTACGGTGCCTATTTTAGGTGTTCCTGTGGGGACGCGTTATTTAAAAGGGATAGACTCCTTGCATTCAATTGTGCAAATGCCAAAAGGGGTTCCTGTAGCAACTTTCGCGATCGGCGAAGCGGGTGCGGCTAATGCGGCTTTATTTGCAATTTCTTTACTGGCGAATAATGATGCTGACTTAGCTAAAAAACTGGCTGAGTTTCGTGATGAGCAACGCCAGATAGCGATAAATATGGCATTGCCTCCAGAATAAAAAAAACTACCACGGGATACACAGAACACACGGAAATCATCCACACTAGTTTAAAAATAGACTCAAGAGATCCCACACTTAAAAGATTATGGGAGTAACGCAAGAGTCAGAATGCTTGCAGTGGATAAATGATGCTTTTCCGTGTGTTCTATGTATTCTGTGGTTTAATGTTTTTAAATTAGTTTTTGTGGTGTATAAGGTTCTTATGATTTTACCCGATTCAACAATTGGTATGTTAGGTGGCGGTCAACTTGGGCGCATGTTTGTTAGCGCAGCGCATGATCTGGGATATCGTGTAATCGTGTTAGAGCCTGACCCTTATAGTCCTGCGGGACTAATTGCAGATAAGCATATTATTGCAGCATACGATGATGTAGAAGCAATGGAGCAATTGGGACAACACTGCGATGTTATTACCACCGAGTTTGAAAATATCCCTGCCCATGTTTTAGAAAAACTATCAACATTCTGTTCTGTTCATCCTCATGCTGCTGCGCTTGAAAAAGCACAAGATCGCAATGTGGAAAAAGCGTTTATTCGCTCTTGTGGTTTATTACCTGTGCCTTATGGTTCTATTACTACCTATTCAGAAATAGCCGCAGCGGTTGATAAAATAGATTTTCCTGCCATTATGAAAACAGCGCGCTTTGGGTATGATGGCAAAGGGCAATGTCGCGTTAATTCATTAGAGGAAGTTCAACAGGCTTATAATAATTTTGAGCGCCAGCATTGTGTGTTGGAGCAAATGATTGATCTAAAATGTGAAATTTCAGTGATTTTAGCCCGAAAAGAAACAGGTGAGAGTCATTGTTTTCCTGTCGCTGAAAATATCCATGTGGAGGGTATTTTGCATCAAAGCATTGTGCCTGCCCGTGCTAATGAGGATATTATGCAAGCTGCGCAAGTTGCGGCAAAACGTATTGCTGATAAAATGGATTATATCGGTGTATTGGCGGTTGAGTTTTTTATTAGCCAAAAAAATGAGCTTTTAGTCAATGAAATTGCGCCACGAACACATAATAGTGGGCATTACAGCATGGATGCTTGTATAACATCGCAGTTTGAGCAGCAAGTACGCGCTATTTGTGGCTTGCCCTTTGCGGATACTCGTTTATTAAGCCCTGTGGTAATGACGAATATACTCGGTGATTTATGGGATTTATCATTGGATAAGCCTGTATTGAATGCTGCGCCACTATTGAATAGCGGCAAATCAAAATTGCACTTATATGCCAAGCGCGAAGCACGAGCAGGGCGTAAAATGGGACATTTTAATACCTTAGCAAAGACAACAGAGATAGCTCAAAAAGAAGCAAATACTGTTTTTAGGAACGTGCACGGAATAACTTCCCGAAGTTCTAACGCAGAATTTTTATCTCAGCTTGGATGAACTCATGAGGCGCATGGTGACTCTACGCAACGAATGAGATCATCTAAGCTGGGATAAAAAGGCAAGTTAGAGATCGGGAAGTTGTTTCGTGCACGTTCCTTAGTGCCATAAAAAATTAAGGCTTGAGAAATAATTCTCAAGCAAGGATGCAGAGTACGCAAAGGTTTTTTCTCATCTTTTCTTGGCGTACTTTGCGCCTCTGCGAGAGATAAGTTTTTTAGCTAAATTAAAAGGAATTGTTATGAGTCATACCCTGCTTACCTCACATCTGGTTATTATTGGTCTGTCTTTGCTTATCTATTTAATACGTGGTGGTTTCATGCTGGCAGGTAAAACCTCAAGCGTAATGACTTCATTAGCCGCGCTCACCTCGTTAGGATTATTTGGTACGGGAGTTGCAATGGTATTTATGATAGCAAATATATCCTTTGCAAATAGCTGGGTCATCACTATGATGATTGGTTTTTTACTTTATGTCACATTTGGGGTGATTGCCTTAAAGTCTGGGCTGAGTAAACCTGTCGCCATTCTTTTATGGTTATTAGGGCTAGCGGCATTTGCCTTTACCTTTTTACTCGCCATTAATACTGATTTTGCTAAACAATTATTGGGTGTTGCAACATGAACCATCTTGACGCGTTACGCAACGACATAAAATTTAGCGAAGAACTTGCAGGTCAGCGTTTAAATTATCGCAGTACATGGGGGATATTTTCTCCTCGTGAGATTGATGATGGTACGCGCTTATTAATGAACTATATTAAAGTCAATCCTGAAGATGATTGTTTTGATCTTGGCTGTGGTTATGGTCCGATTGGATTAACATTGGCAAAATTGGCTCCACAAGGGCAAACTTTACTCGTTGATAAAGATTTTATGGCGGTTGAATACAGCAATAAAAACGCAACACTTAATCAGATTAATAATGCCAAAGCGATGTTAAGTAATGGGTTTCAGCATGTAGACCCAGCATTGAGGTTTGACCTAATTGCTTCCAATGTGCCCGCTAAAGTGGGCAAGGAAATGATGTCACTGATGCTCCATGATGCGCGAGATTGTCTAAAACCAGGAGGTCGGCTTTATCTGGTAACTATTAATGGCTTGCGCCAATACATGAAACGTAATTTAAAAGAAATATTTGGTCATTATAAGAAAATAAAACAAGGAGCTAAATATACGATTCATCTAGCGACTATTGGGGAGCAATAAATGAAAACAGATGCGCAACGAAAAGAGATTCTGACTCATTTTGTTAATGAGGAATATGAACAAATTATTTGTGATAAATGTATATTGACATTTTTAACCAATGTTTATGATTTTGATCCTGAGCATGTATTATTAGAAAAACGTTCCTTGGGGCTAGAATATTTTTGCGAAGCAATCAAAACACTCAAGCTTACAAAAACGCCCAATGTTGATCACATTGGTATTATTGATGAGGACGGTGCGATTATCCCTGTTAGACCCTCAAAGGAAGAGATTTTCTCAGGAAAGGAAACCGATTATCGTTACATTTATGTTATTGAAAAATTAGTACATCTAGAAGATAAGGATACGGCGTTTTTTAATAAAAGTGTCAAGGGGATGGATTGGCGAGATGATAGTGAACGCACGCATATTCTAGCCGTAGTAGAAGAACAATATGGCAAAAAACTGGCAAAAGAAATTAGTCAGTTGTATGATTTTTACGCACAACATAAAAATGTACTTGCTTGGGATTTGCATGGTGACAACTTGATGAAAAAAATAGATTCAGGTGAGATAGTGGTAATTGATCCTTACACGCGGAGAGCTTAAAACGGGATGAAAATAGACAATAATAATCTAACCATTGGGATTATTTCAGACACACATTCACATGTCGATGAGCGCATTATTACCTTAATCAACACATGTGATTATGCGATTCACGCAGGCGATATCTGTGGCGAAGCAGTTTTAAATGCAATGCAACCCAAAACAGGTCAAATATTTGTGGTTGCAGGTAATAATGATCCTTATTGTCATGAGAGCGGCTCATTAGCGAATGAAATCAGCTTGCAATTACCAAAGGGGAAAATATCCATTGAGCATGGTCACGAACATGGAAGGAGCAAGCCATCCCACTCCTCTATGCGTGAAAAACATGCAGACTCAAGGCTTGTGGTGTATGGTCACACCCATAAGCAGTTGGTTGATGATACTGCACTTCCTTGGATTATTAACCCAGGTGCAGCAGGACTAATACGCAATCATGGTGGACCATCTTGTCTTATTCTTCATTGTGACCATGATGATTGGCGGGTTGAAATGATCCGTTTTGAAAATAGTGAATAATTGATTATCTTGCACAGCCTTTCAGCGTAGTAACACATCTGTAGACGCTCTGTGTCAACAAGCCTAACGTGAAGCTAAGCGTGGGAACAATGCATTATTAGAAATTTAAAGTAATAAAAAATATGAAAAAAATAAATCCAATAGACTCCAGCCTATACCCTGTTGAACAATCGTTTAAACAGCCCATACTATTAATGGCACTGTTTGTATTAATCCCTGCCTTGATACTCTTTTTTATTTTTGGTGCAACTGATATTAGTCGTGGGCTCAAGATATTTGTTGGCAACTGGATTTCACCCATTATCTTATGGTTCTTTACCGCCAGTTTCTTTCATCTCTGGCTTAAAAGTAAAAAATTAGCCCAAGAAAAGCAAGCTACACAGCAATTTTCCCAGTTTTTTAAGGTAGCTGATACAACAGAACTTTCGCTTGATGGCATTCAACAGCACAGTCAGCAAGCGAATATTCCAGAAAATAATTTGTTATTGTCGCGTTCCACCCTGTATTTAAACCACACAGGAAAAAGTGATGATATTGACGAAGCCTTTGGCATTAAGGAGCGAGAGTTTTTACGTGGTTCTTATGCTTTGCCTCGTTTTATGATCTGGGCTATTCCCATTATTGGTTTTATTGGCACAGTTTGGGGAATCAGTAACGGTATTTCACATTTCTCCGATGCAATGACAGCAACGAGTTCCGTTACTGATGTATCAGCCATGCTAAAAGAAAGTCTGCCCTTAGTAACAAATTCACTAGCAACGGCATTTGATACCACCTTGTTAGCGCTATTATTAAGCGTGCCATTAATGATGATGATGCTCTGGCTAGAAAAGCAAGAAGAGGCTTACTTGATCCTCCTCGATGAAACATGGTTCCATGATATCAAACCATTATTTGCCAGCAAACAATCAGTAGCACCAATGATGCTTACAACTGATGGTGCGCTAGTGCAAACAGCAGGAACGGATTCTTCAGTACAATCTGTGGCTAATGAAATCAAGCTATTAAGCACCCAAATTGGTGCCTTGCAAGAAACGATGGAAGATCTCTACGAAACGACTTTCGCAAATAAGATCGAACAAAACAATGGCAAGTAGAGCGAGTCGATACGCGCGTTATCTGCCCGAAAAAAAGTTGGACATCAGTCTGTTTCCTTTTTTAAGCATCTTTTTGTCGGTAATGGGCGTGCTGTCTTTTATTAATATTCTCAGCAGTATTCATAGCCCACAAAAGATTGAAATAGCAACCGAGTTAGAGCAAGGTTATAAAGTTGCTTTTCAAATGTTTAGTTTACCCGATGGCATTATTATCGTTCCACCCGTGAAACGTCTTAAAGAGTTTCAACAAGTCGTGACCACTGCTAGTGTGCGTGATGAAGTCGCTGCGATTATTGTGCAGCGCGAACAATTTATTGCCAATATAAAAGCCTATAAAGGTGATCTGAATGATTTCGCAGTTGCGCCTGATGTGGATAATATCGTTGATTTATTGAAAGAGATTCGCTTCATTAATGAAGAAGCGATGAAACACAACTTCCTCTATGAAGAATTTATCCTGTTTGGTATCTACCCAAATGGTGGCAAAGCCTATCATAAAGTGCGTGATGTAATGGCGTACTCAGACGATGCAGCCAGTATCAGTATTGGTTTAGAACCACTTGATGCCAACTGGACACTCAATATCAATGGTACGCCGACTCTTGAGTCAGGACATTCTAAGCAACAGGGGGCGCAATGAAACAGTTTATCAATGTAGACTCACTCACTGATATTATTTCAAACTCTGTTGGCATACTGATTATTCTTGCCGTTGTAAACTTGATTCACGACAATAGCAAAGCGTATCAATTAGAGATTCCTATTGAACATCAAAGCGAATTATCGCCTGTTTTTATTATTGCCAAAGATGATTCCTTAATCGTACTGGATACGGATAAGATTTTTACCAATGCCGCCATGCAAGCAACTGATGGCGCAGCGGGTAGCAAGCGCATTTTCCCACTTGATTATGGGCAACTGTTTGGTCAGATCGATAATGACCACGGCATTATGTTTCATGCGCAGGATATTGAAGGAAGTAAAGACTGGCATCATTTCGACACCCTAGAAAAAAATAATAGCGGATTACGTCAGCAACTGAATAAAATTGATCCTAAAAAACAGTTTGCCTATTTCTTTGTTTATGATGAAGTGGCGGAAAGTAATATTTCAGGTAGCGGTTTTGAAAGCTTTCGTAAAGCACGTGAATATTTAAAAAGCAGGCATATTAAATCAGGCTGGAAGCCCGTCGATTCAGATAATCCTGCCAGTATTTGTGATGTGAGCTTTAGCCCTTTGTGTAAGTATCTGCCATCTTATTTAGGGGCTTCTTAAGGCTACTCCAAAAAACAAATGCGTAAATAGAAGCCCCAGAAAGGAACAAGTTGCTGTTCATGATAGGGAGCTTCAAAGAAGTATAAATAAAAAATTATGATAGCTAATGACGCACTCAAAAATATGAGCAATGAAGAGCTATTTCAGACTTCATTACTCCACCTCAAGCAGGCGGTTCTACAACAAAGCCGTACCCAGCGCCGTGTTGCATCGCGGGTTAGAACCCTAATTCGTGCGGTTATGGTAGGTCTGGTGACGGCGCTAGTTTTTATTCTTTATCTTGTTTACATTCTTACCCAGCAGGTCAATGTCTTAAGTACCAGTCTAGAGACCATTTCAAAACAGGCTGTTTCCGTACAGGAAAGTATGGATGATATTGAAATGGTTATGATCACCTTTGAAACCTATATGAATGAACTACCAGGGATTGATGTCTCAGTAACAGGAATCGAGCATAATATTTACCGCATGACCCATAAATTCAATCGCATTACACAAAATGTTGCCGTAATAACAACAGAAATGAAGGTATTGAATACGACACTATCAAGCGTAGGAAAAAACACATTGGTTTTAAATCAGATATTACGTCAAATAACGGCTGATGTTGCTGATGGTACAAAACCGATGAAGCGTTTTAATAAAATCAATCCTTTTGATTTCTTTAGGTAAGGAGCCTCCTAAGGAACGAGCACGGAATAACTTCCCGAAGTTCTAACGCAGAATTTTTATTTCAGATTGGATGAACTCATAAGGCGCATAATCACTCTATGCAACGAATGAGATCATCCAAGCTGGGATAAAAAAGCAAGTTAGAGATCGGGAAGTTGTTTCGTACTCGTTCCTAAATACAGATGAACCTAACACGACAACAGCTTGAAGATCTGTATACACATATGGACGATATTGCTAAAAATTCACAAAATAGCGAGCATCTTGCACAAAAAAGTATCAGTGGAACCAATCGGATTATCATTATCTTCACAGGTTTAGGTGCAGTATTGGTTGCCCTAATTCTCTCTGATTTTTTCTTGCTAAATAAAGCAATTTCTCGTTCTATTGACAGTATGACAGTGATTAATAAACAAGTGGGTGAACTGCAACATACCATGAAAAAAATCACCTCATCCATAGCTAATATGGGCACTAATGTAGAGTATTTACAACGAATTAGCGGCTCAGTTAATCGCATTAGCCAAGAAACAAAGCAAATGAATACTTATATGGGGCAGCTAGAACAGCAAACTATACAGCTAGGATCAAGTACAGGCTCTATTAGCGACCATACGGCAAACATTGGTCAAAATTTTTCCCGTATTAATCAGTCGGTAGGGAATATTTCTTACTCGGTTAATCAAGCAGTGAAGCCTATAACGCAGTTTATGCCATTGCCGTAAAAATCAGCTACCAGCTTAAGAAGTACCTGCGCAGAATTAATCTAACAATTTTCACGTCAGCTACCCCTGTTTTTTGGAGAGAGCTATTTTTCTTTTAATTGCTTGCAGTTCATTGGCTTATTATGTATTTTGATTGGTTTTTTATCAGGATAATCACATGCTCTTTAGGCTTTTTGCAATCACCTTTTTATGTGCATTTTTTAATGCATCAGCTTTAGCACAAGACTGCGCCCAGTATCGTGCTAAATATAACTGCCCCGCAGATAAGCGCTTTAAGCTTCATCTCAGCTTTGATGATGGTGTTGGCAGTGTGACACCACAGATTTTAGATGTCTTAAAGCGTGAGCGTATCCCCGCCACCTTTTTTGTTTTAGGAAATAAAGTAGATTGTCAGCAGTATCGTAAAGCTTGCATC
The DNA here is from genome assembly GCA_011322515.1 of Leucothrix mucor. Lineage (GTDB taxonomy): Bacteria > Pseudomonadota > Gammaproteobacteria > Thiotrichales > Thiotrichaceae > JAGLBW01. The sequence continues at coordinate 5,069 of DRMS01000258.1, read as the reverse complement.
AAAGGAGGCAATCACAAGCAAAAAAGTTGTCAATCACTGCAATTATGCCAGCAACGTCGTCAAACATTGAAACGCATTAAACGTGAGGGGCATTTAATCGGCTCGCATAGTTATCAGCATCATCATCATTCCAAACTGTCCCCCGCTGAATTACAACAAACAATCGCCCGCTCTAAAAAAATTCTGCAACCTTTCTTTACCACTAAACCGATTCCTTTTCGATTGCCTTATGGTGATGGTTGGTTCAATCAGAAAGAGCAACCGCAAGTAATGAAGGCATTAAAACAACAGGGGTTTATCCATATTGGCTGGGAAATGTCAGGCTATGATTGGAATAAGAAAAACCAGCAAGGTACTAAAATTCTTGATAATGTGATGACACAAATGTGCTCAGGTCGTAATGGTAGCGTACTGCTACATGACGGTGTATTTGAAAATGAGCATGAGGGACGACTTTTTACAGGAAAACATTTAGCCGAATGGATTCCTGTATTACGCTGTGTAGCTGATTTTGTTCCATTAAGTTATTTTAAAAAGGAATTAAAATAATAATGTTGCATGTCGTTGTCGCTGTCATTCAAAATAAAAATGGGAAAATTTTAATTACACAACGTAATGCAGAAAAGCATCAAGGCGGAAAATGGGAATTTCCTGGTGGAAAAGTTGAGCAAGGAGAGTCAGTACAACAGGCATTAGCGCGGGAAATTGACGAAGAGCTAGGAATACAAATAGAAAGCGTAACACCGCTTATTCAAATTCATCACCATTATACGGAGTTATCCGTATTTTTGGATGTCTTTACCATTAATACATGGCAGGGTGAAGCTTATGGCAAAGAAGGTCAACCAATGCGCTGGGTTGACCTAAATAAAATCCATTACTACACCTTTCCTGTTGCCAATCAACCTATTTTACAAGCCTTATCATTACCTGATAGCTGCTTGATTACGCCAGAAATTACAGATGAAGTTGAATTTCGTCAGGGTGTATTACGTTGCTTAGATCAAGGGATAACATTAATTCAACTCAGAGCTAAAACACTTGCTCCTAGTGCCTATATCAAACGTGCAACATGGCTAATTAAGCAATGCCATGCCTATAAAACCTCGGTGCTATTAAACTCACCGCCCTCTCAACTTGACTGCAGTCAAGGATTGCATCTTACCAGCTCACAATTATTAGCCGCTATCAGTAGACCAAACACAAATCTCCTTTCCGCCGCCTGCCATAATAGAAGTGAACTACTAAAAGCACAGCAGCTAGCGGTAGATTTTATTTTCCTCTCACCAATAAAAGCGACAACATCCCATCCAGAAGCGATAGGTAAGGGATGGCAATGGTTTGCTGATCATATCAAAGAGATTAATATTCCCGTTTATGCCTTGGGAGGACTGGGGGCTAATGATATTAAAATAGCCAAACAAAACGGCGCACAAGGGGTGGCAGCAATCTCTCAACTATGGCAATAAGCACGTTAGTCTATTTCCCCCTTCACATTATAAAAAAAACAAGTATGCTTATAAGTATTTTTTTGGATTTTCTCGTAGTCTAAAAAAATACACTGTTATAACTCTACTCCCATAACTCCGCTACGCTTATGAAAAAAGCTGTTTTAACCCATCATGCACATGAAAAAATAGAAGAGCGTTTGCTAATGTCTGCGGAGACATTATGCGAGCTTCTTGATGATGGTATTGTGGTTATAACAGGTGAAGAAACAAGCTCTAACCGTCATCATAAAGTTTTCTACAGTCCACTCAATAAAATGTGTTTTGTGGCTGTTCAAGACCACAAAACGGGGCATATCATCACTGTTCTTCCGCTTGATTATCATCAAAACAAAGCTTGGGTCATCTCCTATGACGCGCAACGAATGGCAAAGGAGATGATGCATCGTTATATCCAAGACAAGAAAGACCAAGAAGCACAACGCTTATCAGACCGCTTACAGCGTATCAAAAAAATACAGAGGAAACTTCACTTTCGTGTCTATGGCTATCTTGAAGATGAGCTAAGAAATATTGTTGACCGCACTTTTATTTGTAGTTGGCAAGATGAAGCACTGTGTGCAGACTTAGGGAATTTGATTGAGGATGAGTGTTTTATAAACCATTTATTTACAAGACTGCACCAAAGACGAACACTTCTTGAGATGAGTAGTAATATCACTATCAAACGCTTATCAATGCAATTAGGTAGCAAGGGAGAAAAAACCTTATTTCATCTGGAAGCATTGAAATGGTTTAATAAAAATAGGCGAGAGTCGGAAAAACAATCAAGATAAAATCAATAGGGTTCAAAGCAGGTAACATTCCTACTGATGATGTGATGGGAAAGAATTAAATATCTCGCTTATAGGGAGACAGGGCGGATAATAAAAAGGGTAAGATTTCTTTGCGCATTCTGCGTCTTTGTTTGCTCTACCCCTGCATACGTCTAAACTCATCCGCAAAGCGTCTACCCAGTCGAATCTGTCCATGCGTATTATAATGAATCTGATCAGCCGCTTTTTGCAAGTCATCTGTAGTGACATAATGTGTTGCACGCACTCTACGAGTTAGTTGCTCTTGTGCGCGGCGTATTGTATTAACCGCAGGTCGATGTGCAGCGGGTGGGTTAATACGTCCTAAAATAAACGGTGCATGTGGGCTGTTGTATTCTTTGCGAAGATCATTAATAAACGTAGACATATTGCCAAGGTAAACATTGGCAGCTTGTGGGAATCTTGCATCGCGCTCGCCTTGCATCCAGATAAATCCTGAGACTTTTTTGCCACCGTCTAATACTCTGGATAGTTCTATTTGCCTTTTTAACAGTGCATACAAACTGTTTCTAATACGGCTATCAGTCATTTGAAATGAGACACGCGGGTTCCATGCTTTAGCCCAGTCATAAATAGAGGTTCCGCCAACGGCAAGTTTGATCATATTAAGTGGGCGACCAGGGTAATAAGCGGCGATAAATTTTGCAAAGGCAACTTCAGGACCGATTCGTCCCCCAGGTTGGGCAGAAAAATCAGTTTGGCTACCGTGCTGATAAAAATGCACATTGCGCGACTTGGTTTTCATCCAACTTGGCAGTTCTTGGAATTTGCTTTCAGTCCATCCCGCCATATTTGATTGCCCAATGAGGACAAAAGTCATCGCTTCTCTTGGCATATTGGTGTCCTTTGTTTATAAGTGGTCGGTATTTTCTTGTTTAAGCAGTGCTATTGCCAATTTAATTAGACCAGCGATGATGTATTTTCTATTAAGCGGTTGGCATCTTTACAGTGTGATTATTCTTAGCACAATATAAGTAGATGATCATAAATATGGCTACCAACTTAAGGCGGGACAAGTAACGTCATGGCAAATAACTCGTACCCTTCGACAAGCTCAGGGAACTAGCCCTTCGGTAGACTCAGGACACCGCTTTCTGAGCTTGTCGAAGGGTGTAATTATTTAGTGAAAAACTATAGACTAAATTTGTCTTTTCTCGTGTTTGCTCAATAGTGAAAATTTTTTATAGTGTTATGTGCCTTGCATTGTTGGTTTACTGCAAGGAGTATCTCTATAATAGAAAATATAATGGGGTAGTTTGATTGAAAATTAGGTCTTTTAAGCAGATACACAGGTAGTCTTTTTTCTCGCGCTGTCTGTATCTTCGCCTCTACGCTTTTCCCTCCACTATTTTTACTGATTAAGGCATTTATTTGATACCGCTCAAATAGTGTGCGTTCATCCTCAAGCGCAAAGGGGCCAATCTTTTTTATCCATTTGATTCTGCTTGTTCGCTTTATGTTAGAAGTGATCGCTGAGCGTACAATATAATAGTGTTGTGGGTTCTTCTGCGCAATAAACTCAGGGGTTAGCTGTCCAATAGTGAAAAATAATCGCGCTCTACTGTCCTCATTACGATTAAGAAGTGCTGTCAATTGCGCCAATGTATCAAAAAAAATCCAGTGATCATTTTCCTGCTGTTGCCATGCGGGGCGAATATAATGAAAACAAGGAAGCGAGCAATGTGTAGCCGCTAATTTAGCATGGTTGCTAATATTTACCGCATAGGGGTGAGTTGCATCCAAAAGACAGTGAATATGCTGTTGCTGTAAAAAATTGACCATACCTGCTACTCCACCAAAACCACCTGAATGAATTTTACAGTTAAGTTGTGGTTGACGTACCTGACCTTTTATACTGTAAATAACCTCATACTGCGCTAAAGCTAGTTTGCATAGTTTGAGTGCATCAGAGGTTCCCCCCAGTATCAGTAATTTCATCTGATAGAACCAGCGTGACCAACCACATCACCTGCGCGATTGATTGCCCAGATTTCACAGAGACATTGCTTGGGTATTATTGAATTTACCTTTTGTAATGCTAAATTACAGACTGCATCCGCTAAATTAATCTCTTGCTGCTGACAATATTGCAATGCTTCTACACTGGTATTGCACTGCAAAATTTGCATTTCCAATGTTTTATTTGCCCCTAGTTCTCCTGCTATTTTGGCTAAAAAAGTTAAATCAATCGATGATTTTCGACTATGCAAATCAAGGTGTCCTGCGGCTAATTTACTGATTTTCCCAAAGCCACCAACAATTGATATATTTGGAATAGGTGCTTTTTTTAAATGCTTGAGTACCGCACCCACAAAATCTCCCATTTCTATTAATGCCATATCAGAGAGTTGATATTGGGCGCGAATCATTGCTTCACTTGCCGAGCCTGTACAGGCTGCAATATGTTCAATATGATTTGCTCGCGCAACGTCAATGCCTTGATGAATGGAAGCAATATAAGCAGAACAAGAGAAAGGGCGCACAATGCCCGTCGTCCCTAAAATGGATAAACCACCGATAATTCCCAAGCGTGGATTCATTGTTTTTAGCGCTAATTGTTCACCATTTTTAATACTAAGTGTGACAGCAAACCCTCCAATATAACCTTGCTCATTGGCTAATTGTTGTAAATGTTGCTGTATCATTAAACGCGGCACAGGATTAATAGCAGGTTGATTGGGCGCTATAGATAAGCCCTTTCGAGTAACCAGTCCAACACCCTCACCTGCATAAAATTCAATCCCTT
>DRMS01000257.1 GCA_011322515.1 Leucothrix mucor | reverse complement strand
GTCGATAAGTAGATTCAAATGGCTGTGAGCAGCGTCATACGCAGTCTCCCTGGTGCTTGATCTTGGCTAATTCTGTATGCGCTTTTTGTAATAGATACAATGGGTTATAGCTAAACTTACTGGCATTGTCCTTGACCCCGCTTTTTCCCGACCCCAGGGCACCTCGGCGAAGTCGAAAAGACAGCGAACCGCACCGACCGCCTGACGGAATAACCAGTCGGTCTTGTAGCCTAACACCCCGGTACGGAAAAGTAGGCCGACACATCGTCCCGTGTATGCAAGCGCAACCGCCTTCCCGAAAACGCCGCGATATAGCGCTCCACGTGGCGCACATACCAGCGTAGCAGCTTCTCCCCTAACTCCTTGTATACTAGGGCATTCCAGCATTCATCCTAGAAGCGATGGACGCCTTCGTTTTGTTCTTTTTTCTGCATGGGAAAAGGGGTATAGTGGCTGAGGTTAGTGGCATAGTACTGGCGTTCGTAGAATAAATGTACCCTGATTTAGCTACAGTGTGACTTAATCGATTTCGTCTACAGTGTGGACCAAATCGATTAGTCGACATTCGGTCTAATTAACTGTTATGTTTTTTAGGAGAGCAGATGGAAAAAAGTGATATCCAAATGTCGAAAGGATTATATGAATATATGCTTTCGACATCACTACGTGAGCATGATGCATTAGTAGAGTTGCGCGAAGAGACAGCTAAAGACCCCAGTGCAATTATGCAAATCCCACCAGAGCAGGGTCAGTTTATGGCATTGTTGGTGAAAATTCTTGGTGCAAATAAAACCCTAGAAATTGGTACATACACGGGATACAGTGCACTAAGCGTCGCATTGGCCATGCCAGACAACAGCATCATCGTTACGTGTGATATAAATTCAGAGTGGACAGATATCGGAAGAAAATACTGGGAAAATGCTGGTGTTAAAAACAAGATTGATCTGCGAATTGGCCCAGCATTAGATACCCTTGATGAATTAATAAATCAGGGGCAAAAAGATACATTCGATTTTTCTTTCATTGATGCTGATAAAATTAACTACGATGGATATTATGAAAAATCACTAAAGTTGCTACGCCCTGGTGGACTAATTGCTATTGATAATGTTTTTCTTTTTGGTTCCGTTGTTGATTCAGAGTTACTGGATGATGACTTAAAAACAAGGATATCTGATGAAGATATCTTGGCAATGCGTGCTCTAAATGAAAAGATAAAAAATGATGGAAGGGTAGATTTGAGTATGTTACCTATAGCCGATGGGCTTACACTGGTGCGTAAGAAATAATATATGGGCAGAAATCAAATCAAGAAACATAACAAAGCCATAAACTCGGAAGTCAAAAAGCTGCGCCGGTCGTTCCTCCCTCTGCAACTTTTTGCCTCCGGTTATGGCAGGCGTTAGCACTTGAAAGCAATATGAGCGAAAGTAATCTATATTATGCAGGGACAGAAAAGCCGGTTCTGCCTGGGGACAGGATAAAAATAAATCGTCTTTTAAGGCCAAATATATTCGCAACAGTCACGTATATTCCAGGCATAAGTAAATTTAATCCAAGAATAGGGAATGATCAATGGTCATATAAAATTGACGGCGGTGATTATTATGTAATTGGATATGATCCGCTAAATAAGAATTACACAAGTAAAAGGATAAGTTTATCTGCTCGTGCAAGCAAAGAAGATTACAAAAAATTCAAATCATTTATGGCTCCACCGGAAATAGATGGAGATGCATCTATTCTTGGTGAGTTATTATGCCTGTTTGGCTTATCGGTTATAATATTTATAATTATATTTCTTTTCAAGGTGATTCTATGAATAAAAGTGCTAACAAACGCATACACTCGGACAGCAAAAAGCGCCGCTCCTCGTTCCTCGTCGCTCTGCTTTTGCTGCCGGTGATGCGAGGCGTTATGTTTTTCAGGCGGAAACATGGGTGAGCTAAGAAAACTCAAGGGGTTAGGCCCTAAATCAGAGAGGTGTCTGAATAATATTGGCATCAAAACCAAAAGTGACCTTGAATCCATAGGTCCGATACGAGCATTCCTTAGATTGCGTGAGGAAAGTAGTACAAAGCCAAGCCTCAATTTCCTCTATGCAATGGTTGGCGCGTTGGAGGGAAGGCATTGGGCTGATATAGCAAAATCTGAAAAAGGGCGACTGCTAATGGAGTTGGAAGGGTATCAGGAACTTGAGAGGGAGCTTAAGGAAGAGGGCGAAGAGATAGAAGTCTGATGGAGCGTGATATAGAGAAAGAGCAAGTAATAAAGTTCTATGAGGTCATTTGGAACGAGCACGATAAAAGTGCAGTACCGGAAGTTCTCCATGAATCATTCAAATT
>DRMS01000256.1 GCA_011322515.1 Leucothrix mucor | reverse complement strand
ATAGCAGAAACATTAAGGAAGTTTCGAGCAATGAATTTACCTATATTGCGCTGATTTTTTCTGATTGTAACGGATTCTGTTGGTAGTGATTTACAGCGACCAATTTAAACTGGGACAGCAATTTGGCTAAATCGTAGGTTGGGTTGGGTTAGCTTATTAAGCGTAGCGAAATAACGTAACCCAACAATTAATCTTAAAATCTGTTGGGTTACGTTGCCTCACTAGCTCGGCAAGCTAACCCAACCTACGCAAGCCTGTCCCGCCTTACAATTGGTAGATGAAAACTTCATTTTTTCAGTAAGATATATAAATTATAAAAAAGGATAATCAAATGAAAAACCCATTAAAAATAATTGGCTTATTTACCTATTTAATGGTCGTTTTTCTAAATGCTTTTGTTGATATTGGACATAAAATCATAATCCAGAACACCCTCTTTAAGACTTATGATGGACAAGAGCAGATTATTTTTACCGCAATTATCAATGCATTGATATTATTACCATTTATTATGCTATTTACTCCTTCTGGGTATCTCGCTGATAAATATCCTAAAAATGTAGTAATGCGTTTAAGCGCTTGGTTTGCGCTAGGAATTACCTTGCTAATTACACTCAGTTATTACCAAGGTTGGTTCTGGTTTGGCTTTAGCATGACCTTCTTACTTGCTTTGCAAAGCGCACTTTACTCTCCTGCAAAGTATGGCTTTATTAAAGAGTTAGTTGGTGAGCGTCGCTTGGTGCAGGGTAATGCCGCAGTACAAGCGGTCACTATGTTTTCTATTCTTGCCGCGACTTTCTTTTTCTCGCTTCTGTTTGAATGGCTCTTATCAGATGTAACATGGGAAAGTAAAGATGCACTACTAACCTCTATCGCACCCTTGGGTTGGATATTGGTTGCTCTCACCCTGCTTGAAGTTTTCTATGCCTATCGCCTACCAGAGAAAAGGTCGGTTAATACTAAAATGCGTTTTCATTGGGATGATTATCGCAAAGGAAAAACGCAATTACGCAATCTACGCTTAGTTTATCGTCATTCCTGTATCTGGCTGTCTATTCTTGGCTTATCAACATTTTGGGCGATCTCCCAAGTGATGCTGGCAACTTACCCTGAGTTTGCCAAATCGCAGTTAATGATCAGTAATACAGCGGGAGTGCAAGGTTTAATGGCGCTGGCGGGCATTGGTATTATGATTGGCTCCTTTATTGCGGGGAAATTATCGCGCAATCATATTGAAACAGGGCTGATTCCTGTTGGTGCAATTGGTATAACACTTGCTTTAGCATTTTTTGTGATGCTTGATTCCATTTTTCTACAAGGTCTTAACTTTCTCTTTTTGGGCGTAATGGGTGGCTTTTTTATCGTACCATTAAATGCGCTGATTCAATATCATGCCAAAGATTCACAATTAGGACGCGTGCTAGCAACTAATAATCTAATTCAGAATATTGCCATGCTGAGTTTTCTGATTATTACTGTTTCTTTAGCTATTATCGGAGTGGGTAGCATTAGTATTATCTGGCTACTCGTTTTAGTAGGAGTGGCAGGCACGCTATACACTATTGTTAAAATGCCTGAATCCCTACTAAGTTTTATTCTTAGCCGTCTATTTGCCGCACGTTATAAAATGACAGTGCTGGGTTTTGAAAAATTACCTGCATCAGGCGGTATCTTGCTATTAGGCAATCATATTAGCTGGATAGATTGGGCTTTAGTACAAATAGCCAGCCCTAGACAATTGCATTTTGTGATTGAGCGTTATTATTATGAGCGCTGGTATTTAAAATGGTTTTTAGATTTATTTGGCGTTGTACCGATTAATAGTGGCGGCGCAGCGTCTTCATTAGAAACAATTAATGGCTTACTCAAACAAGGCAAAGCTGTGTGTTTATTTCCTGAAGGAGCGATTAGTCGTACAGGTCAGCTAGGCGAATTTAAGCGTGGCTATGAGCGTGCGATAAAAAATAGCGGCGCAAAGATCATCCCATTTTACCTGCATGGTTTATGGGGTAGCCGTTTTTCGCGCTCAACAGGATTCTTTAGAGAAAGTCGCCAATCAGGATTTAAGCGCGATATTATTGTCTCTTTTGGTGATGCACTACCCGCAACAACCTCTGCGGATGAGTTAAAACGGCGCATATTTGATCTTTCTTTCCGCTCATGGCAGGAGGATTCGCAGCATATTGATACTCTTCCGATTCGCTGGTTAAAGACCGCCAAGCGGATGAGTTTTCGTATGGCTGCAACAGATGCCATTGGACAACCGTTAAGCCATCATAAATTTATGACTGCCGTGTTTCGCTTTGCAACGCTAATCGCACACAAAAGCCCAGAGCAGAATATCGGTATTTTAGTACCCGCCAGTGTCGGTGGTGCAATCACTAATATGGCGGTGTTGGCACTTGGTAAAACCGTGGTAAATTTAAACTT
>DRMS01000255.1 GCA_011322515.1 Leucothrix mucor | reverse complement strand
ATAGCTACCGATGAAATAAGTGACGATCAGTAAAACTAAAATAAAGATGAGTTGATACATAATTTATTCCAGTATGACGGCTGTGCCATAAACATAAATCTCTGCGGCACCCTGAGCAATGCTGGAGGTAGAGAAACGTACATTAATAATTGCATTGGCACCAATTGCTTTAGCCTGTTGCTCTAAGCGTTGCATTGCTTCGTCGCGTGATTCTTGTAATAGCTCCGTATAACCTACCAGCTCGCCACCGAAGAGGTTTTTTAGGCTTGCCATAATATCGCGTCCAACGTGTTTAGCACGTACTGAGCTACCTTGTACTAAACCAAGATGCTTGAGAATGGTTTTATTGGGCAGTATTTCTAAATTGCTGATTAACATGGTATTTAAACTCTTCGTCTTTTATATAATTGATTTTTAGGTAGTCTTTAGGAAGTTTCAAGTAATGAATTTACCTATATTGTGCTGTTTTTTTATACCCAAGAGGCATAGCAATTCCTGATTGGAGTATCTCAAGAGGCGCATAGTTGCTCTACGCAACGATTGAGATGATTCAAACGGGGCAAAAGGGCAAGTAAGATGGGGAAAATCATTGCTTGGAATTTCCTTAGTAACTATTGTCAATAGCTATACGTCTGCTTTCAACCTTTTTAAGAATCTTAGGAATCTGTTTTTTCAAGCTCCGATTCATTGAAGTGATAGCATAATCATTCTTTTTCAGACCTAGTTTTCGACCTAGTAGTGCAGATTCTAACGCAAATAATAATTGATCAATATAGTGTCTAGCTTGTATTTCTGCTTCTTTCCAGTAATCAATTACTTTGATCAATGGTCCCTCTAGGTCTTTATTCTCTTCCAGATGTTGCTGGTTTTTCTCTTGGCGCTGCTCTGTAATTGCTATTGCATCAACCAAGCCTTCCATGCCCTGATGAATATTTACATCTATTGTTTTTGCGTATGCAAGAAGTTTCCCAGTGACTTTGGGCGTAAATTTAGGTGTGTTACGAGACCCTCTATCGGTCTGTCGTTTTTTTCTACCCAGTTGTTTTTGGCTTTTAGCAAGATCATTGCGCACCATCTCATGCACCTTAATAATCAGTTTTCTAAAGGTTTTTAGGTTTTGATTGATACGCTTATCAAGCTTAACTGCATCTCGAGAGAATTTAGTACCGATTGTTTTTTGGTTCATGGTGTCATATGCAATCCATGCACGTCTAATTCTCTTTTTGACTTCTTTTTGCTGCTTTCTCAGCTCATACACACCATCACCCCATATTTTTTTAACACTAATTAAGAGACTGGAGTGGCGTGGATGTTCATTAATCAAGTCATCAATATCTGCCAGTAACACCTTCATATCATTGATTTCAGCATCAACACTATCCAGTGAATGTACTAATGGTTTATATACTTTGAGCGTGAAATTATGGATTTCTTCTTTATTGTCAGAACCGAAAAGGCTACTACCAAGGTTCCAACCTTTCCATTGCGATTCTGTGCCATCATTTGCAACATCACTCGCAAGGCTATCAACACTACCTGATACACGCCAGAGAGAAAAAAGAAGAAGTGCTAATAAAGCGATAGCCGTTAGGAAAAGCTGTTCTGTTGACATATCAGGATTTTTATTACGCATTCTTTTTACAAATAGATACCAGCCTATGAGTAAAGCAATTGCAAAAATGATAAAAATGCCAGTTAAGAGTGTAGCAAGCATTGCTGAGCCTGTGATTTTGGGGTTAGGGAGTAGAAACCCGCCTTCAATCCTTGAGGGAGGGTTAGGGTGTTTCCAACAATGATATTAGAACCCCCCTTATGACAATATACAATACAAAAAAAAGGCTGAATTATCAGCCCTTTTTTAGCATTATTTTAAGTGATACCTTAATCCACTCGTTAGAAGTCAAATAGTGGATTGTGTTCAGGCGTTTTTTGATAACGATTATTATACTGATTATTGTGATAATCGTTGCGATTCATTCCTGGGGGGTAAGGCGCATAACTCTCTTTAGGCCAGAAACGGTTGTGAGGTTTTCTAGGCTGACCATAACATGGAATAATACCACGCTTACACAAGGTACTGCGCCACTCATATTTATAGAAATACTTTACTACCGCGCTATTTTGTGGTTTGAAATGCACTTTAACCGTAGGCGAATACTCCTCTCGACCAAAGCCTGTGCCCGCTTCATCCGCTGGGGCTGATGGTGCTGATCTTGCTCTTTTGCTACTGAATGAGTTTGATTGATTATCACGATACATAATACGCGGTTTTTCATTGTAGACCGCTAATGCAATCACCCCCATGGCTGACTTATCTCCCCATGCAGATGCATATGAGTTACCTGCTGAGGTGAAAAAGAAACGATTTACATGGTTTTTAGTCGTGCGCCATCCTTTATACGTTGCGGTTTCATAAGGGTTAAGAATATACATTCTTTCATGCTTCCCTAACCATGATTTCTTGCCTGTTAAAATATTACGCCCATCAACCGCAATAACTACCCCAACGCGACGATTAGACATATTACGCAAGCGCAAACTATAGCGTTTTCCTCGCTTAGCCTGAACATAAGCACGTTTTACGTTATATGCCTTATTGCCTGTAGTAATTTGACGAAAACTTCTTCCATTATCACCAATAATACTCACACGAACAGGCGAATAATGAGGAGGGGCTGGTACTGCTTTTGCTACTGTAATAGCTGTTATCGAGAGTACTAGAAAAAAAATAAGTTGTAGAAACCTTAAGTTGACGATCTTTTTTATTTTTGTAGAAACCATAATTTGGAAACTCCTTAACGGTTATGAGTTAATCTAAATTTGTAGTGATCCCATAAATTCAGATTATGCACTCGCATTGTAAAGGGCGCTTTCTTGCAAGCCCCTTAACAATAGAGACATGCTCTTAAGAAATTTGTTCCAATTTTGTACCGACACATAAAATTATTTTACCCTTAAAATTACTAAAATCTTTTAAAGATTACCACTTTGGATGCAGATTCATTGCTTGCTAAATGCTATAATATTGAGAAATTAGCTAGCAATTTCAAGCTAAAATACCTCTCAGGCTAACAACTGATGTTTTTAGTCTGTAAACTACAGTTTAGGAACGAGTACGAAATAACTTCCCAATTTCTAACTTGCTTTTTTACTCCAGCTTAGATGATTTCATTCGTTGCGTAGAACAACTATGCACCTCATGAGTTCATCCAATCTGAAATAAAAATTCTGTGTTAGAACTTCTGGAAGTTATTCCATTCTCATTCCTTAACTCGATAATCAAAAAATTCTAATGGAAAAAAGAACAGGAACTTGAAGTATTAATGGAAAATGCACTCACTATAGTTGTAGTTTTAGGTGGACTATTATTTATTTATAGCTTTATTAAATATGCCGTAATAGGGTTTCGCTACCATCCTGTCACAGGTCTCCTTGCGCTAATACCTGTGATGAATATTATTACACTACCAACCTTGATGGATGGCAAAATCATTCGTTTGATTATTTTTGGGGTTCTTGGTCTACTGCTAGCAATCGCGGCTTGGTTTTTAGGCGCTGATAAATCCATATATCAACATGTATCGGCATTGCGCGGTCAGTCTGTTCCACTATCTAGTAGCAACATAGCAACGGGTAACAGCGAGCAAAACACTATGCTATCTAGTGCGACAACAGTAGCCGTTCAATCAACAGGGACAAGTGAAAATAATTCTCCCAAGGGGACAGTTGTTGCCTCATCCAGTGTACAAATAGCCCCCAAACCTATCCATTTAATCAACTTACCGAAAAAACCGCTCTACAATCTGCAATTTATAGACACCTCTATACAACAACTCAGCACATTACAAGGACACACGGTACGCATTATTACTCGTGAAAATTCTGTTGTAGAAGGACGCTTACAAAAAACATCTACCTCAAGTATTTTTATCGTAAAAACAGGCAGTGAAAATATTGCGTATGAGATGTTGATTAGTAATGTTAAACAGATAAAAGTATTAATCAAACGCAGTCAATAAGCCTATGTCCGCCCTCCCACTACCATCTTCCATGATTTGCTTTGTCTACCGTAGCAAGCGCAATAATGAAATGTATTTATACCTACCTGAAAAAGACCAGTTTGGAAATGTACCTGAGTCACTCTTAAAGCTAGTGGGAGAGGTTGAGTTTTCTTTTGAGTTTCTATTAAATACTGAGCGAAAATTACTACGCTATCAAGCCGCTGAAGTGATGCGTAATATACTTGATAATGGCTTTTTTCTGCAAATGCCGCCCAATCGTTATCGTTCGGATAGTGATGGTGAGTTGGATGCTGGTCTTCAGGGGTTTTAACGTACTTCCTCCTATAGATGTTCGGATATTAAATTTCCGCAGGAGTGCAAAACTTGGGGAATTATTTATCTGAAAAACTATAGTAGGAATGGGCATAAATTAACTTTTTGAAGCTTCAAGCGATATACTCATAAAAAAATCCAACATATTATGGTGGATGCGTTACGCCTATCCACCCTTGTATATTTACTTCCAAGATTAATTAATAAGTTTTTTGCCATGGTTCAATAATAGCGGATACAAGGTAACACTTTTCTATTCTGATAGAGGACTGGAATAGGAGATTAAATTCTTTATTAGCAGTTATTTGAATACAATAAAAACATCTTAATTAAATTTAATAAGCCTTTGAATTTATGGAGTGTCCCAGCTTAAATTGGTAGCCTTCATTTGAATTAGGTCTTAGTGTTAAGGAAGTACCTAAGAGGTATTCTATCTTTTATTGTACTATGTTTTACTGTAATAAATGCTACAATAAAAAAATATGAAATTTTATAATCGTGAAACAGAAAGCAAACAGTTACTAAAATGGTCTCAGCAAGCCCAAAAAGGACAGTCTAGCCTAACCCTTCTTGTGGGTCGTCGTCGCGTGGGTAAAACCGCATTACTGCAACACACGTTTCAAAATAAAACAGCGCTTTATCTCTTTATATCACGAAAATCAGAGCCTTTACTCTGTGAAGAGTTTGCAGATCAAATACGCGCACAGCTTGATATTCCCATATTTGGTCAACCTAAACGGTTACGCGATATTCTCGTGTTATTGTTTGACTATGCCAAGCAACACCCTTTGACGTTAATATTAGATGAATTTCAAGATATTAGCCGCCTCAACAATGGTTTTTTCTCTGACTTGCAAAACCTATGGGATCAGCATCATTCAAACAGCCATATGCATTTAATTTGCTGTGGCTCACTTTATTCATTAATGACTAAAATATTTCAAGACAGCAAAGAGCCTTTATTTGGACGTGCGGATAATCGCCTCAATCTACAACCGCTTAAACCGCTGTATATTGCTGAACTGCTACAAGATCAACAGTGTTTTAGTGCTGAAAATTGGCTAACGTGGTACACATTAAGCGGTGGTGTTCCTAAATATTTGGAATGGCTTTCTAGAACAGAGAGCAATAACGACTTATGGTCACAATGGCTAAGTGAGCATAGCCTTGTTATTGAAGAAGGAAAGTATCGCCTTGCAGAAGAATTTGGTGGCGAGCAAAATACCTACTTTTCAATCCTTGCCTGTATTGCGAATGGAAAGACAAGCCGCAGCCAAATTGAATCACTACTAGCAATGTCAGTAGGCCCTTATTTACAACGCTTAGAAAAAGAGTTTGAAATTATTCAGCGCATTACGCCTGTTTTCGCCAAACCCAATAGCCGCCAAGTAAAGTACCGTATCCAAGATGCCTTTTTAAGCTTCTGGTTTCGTTTTGTACACCATTACCGCAGTGCCGTTGAGATTGGCAACTTTACATTTTTACAGCAAATGATTCAGCGTGACTTTTCTACCTACAGTGGCGTGTGGTTAGAACGATTATTTCAAGAGCAGCTTGCAAATACGGGGCGCTACAATATTATCGGTAACTACTGGGAAGCTGGCAATAAAAACGAAATTGATATTGTTGCACTCAATGAGATTGATAAAACCGTATTGATTGCAGAGGTCAAACGAAACCCTAGACGGATTCGCCTTTCTCAGTTAAAAGAAAAAGCTACTAAACTTGAGTTGCGACTAAAGGGATACGCATTTGAATACCGTGGCTTATCTTTGGAAGATCTATCAGAGGTTGGTAAATTCGGCTACCAACTTAAGGTGGGACAAGTAAAGTCATAGCAAACAACCCGCACCCTTCGACAAGCTCAGGGAACTAGCCCTTCGGTAGACTCAGGACACCGCTTCCTGAGCTTGTCGAAGGGTGCGGGTGAATAGCAGAAACATGAACTGTCCCGCCTTAAACTGGTAGCCCTAAGGAACGAGCACGAAACAACTTGCCGATCTCTAACTTGCTTTTTTATCCCAGCTTGGATGATCTCATTCGTTGCATAGAGTGACTATGCGCCTTATGAGTTCATCCAATCTGAAATAAAAATTCTGCGTTATAACTTTGGGAAGTTATTCCGTGCTCATTCCTAAATGGGAAAGTAGTTTGAGCATCCTTCATCAAAAAGAAAAGCAGTTTACATTTTTTTTCTTCATTATTTGAAGGAAGCTGAAGCAAAGGAGTGTCAACTACAAAATGAAGGGTGCCGAATCATTGCTTGAAACTTCCTTAAGGGCATAAGTAAGAGGTTGGGTTTTTTAAGGCTTTTACAAATTCTGCTCACGTGTCTGTAATGAGCTAGTGGTATAAATCCCTGGCATTTGATAGTAACGGAAGAAAGTATCCGCATAATCAACCAGTTCACTGTCTGTCTGTTTTTTTAAAGGCTTGAATACTACTTCTGTCAAATCAAGACCGATGCCAGCATATAACTCTGCCTTCTTTTTCTTAAAGAAAGGTTTATCATCTTTTTTAAAGCCTTCTGTGTGGTAGCCAAGTTGTAGTTCAAAGTATTTGAGCGGTGTCGTTTGTAGCCTATGGAATCCACCTAGCTTTAATACGGCGGAGTAGTTGTAGCCTGTGTAATCCGTAATAGGATGTCCTTTATCCGCTTTACTTTTATGATATTCAACACGTAGATCCAGTTTGTTTCTTAATCCTGGAACGGTATTTTTTAGATAAGAAATTCCAATGCCTGTGCCATCCATAATAAGGTCTTCGTAGGAAAAACCATGATCGGAAGAAACACCATCGAAGGCTTCCACTAAAAACATCAATCCTCCCGAAAAAATAGCGCCCTTTAGCGCGGCATCCTTAGAGTTTCCTGTTTTGCTATAGAGACGATTTGTTAGAAATTCATCCATTAGGTAGGTGGAATAGAGATGCCCTAGTTTGTCTGCACCGCCGCTACCTGTATTCATACCAAACCATTTTTCATCATTAAACTTAAAAGAAGCGCTTCCCCAAGCCCATTCTTTTAAGCCTAAGTATAAAATTCCACCTGTTATTCCCCCTAATTCCCATTTTAGCTCTTTTGCTGCTTCACCTATGGTGAGTGTTTTATTAGACTCCAGCATAGATTCGGCATGACAAACTGAAATTGAGAGTAGCGAGCAGGCTAAGATTGTTTTTATTATAGGGGGCATGAAATATTCCTTAGATCTAATGATACAAATAAGTCGTTATTATAGCGGGTATAGGGCTCTCCTGTATAACACAACATGAGTATTTGTAAGCTAATTTCATCAGGTAAGTAAACTTGTCGCTACTAAATTGGATATAATCTACTTCCCCCGTTACTTATCATAGAGGTTGACTGTTGTATACCGTACTGAACAAACGTCTACAGAATATTGAAAAAAACGATATTAAAGAGTTACTAAGAGACTCGCAAACAGGACTAGAAAAAGAAAGCCTACGTGTGGATACCAAGGGGCATATCGCACAAACAGAACACCCTAAAGTGCTAGGTTCTGCATTAAAAAACCCTTGTATTACTACGGATTATGCCGAATCACTACTAGAGTTAATTACTCCTCCTTGTGATCGTGGTTATAAATCGCTGGATTTTTTACAAGAAGTGGAATCTTTTGTCTATCAGCAATTAGGCGATGAGCTACTGTGGACGAGCAGTATGCCGTGTATTATTCGCGGTGAGGATGATATTAAAATTGCTGAATATGGAGATTCAACAGGCGGTAAAATGAAGCATGTGTATCGCCAAGGATTAGCATGGCGCTATGGAAAAATGATGCAGGTAATCGCTGGTATTCATTTTAATCATTCAATTGGCAAAAACTTCTGGGCGGCATATCAGCAAATAGAAAATCAACAAAAGCGTACTAAGCAAGACTTTATTAATCAGTGCTATATGGGAATGATTCGAAATATTCAGCGCTATGGATGGTTGATTCCTTATCTATTTGGTTCCTCTCCTGCCATCTGTAAAACCTTTCTAAGCGGTGTCCCCAAGCTAGATAGTATGAAAATTTATAATAAGAATACCTATTATGAGCCTTGGGGAACGTCATTACGCATGGGGGATATTGGTTATACAAATCGCAAAGAGAGTAAAGCGGGCATTAAGGCTAACTATGACACAATAGAGCAATACATAGACAGTCTGCGCTGTGCCATTAACACACCCCATGCAGCGTATGAAAAAATTGGTATTAAAGTTGATGGTGAATATCGTCAGTTAAGTGCTAATTTATTGCAGATTGAGAATGAATACTACAGTACAGTACGACCCAAGCAGATTCTGGGCTGTTTTGAAAAACCAGTTGATGCGCTCAGTGACCGTGGTATTCGCTATGTCGAGTTGCGCTCGGTGGATATAAACCCCTTCCACCCCGCAGGCATTACCCATAAACAGCTTTTCTTTTTAGAGGTGTTTATGCTATTTTGCCTCTTGCAACAAAGCTCTAAAATTGATAAAAAAGAACAACAAGAAATCGATGAAAATCAATCATTAGTGGCTCATTTCGGACGTAAACCCAATCTCGAATTGAGTTGTAATAATAAAAAATGCACGCTTAAATCATGGGGCTCTGAACTATTAGAGGCTATGATACCTGTGGCGGAGTTACTTAATAAAGTCCATACTGATACTTGTTATCTATCAGCATTAAAATATCAAATGGAACTTTTTGAACACCCCGAACTCACACCTTCAGCGCGTGTATTAGATGAGCTAATCAGTAATCACGATAGCTATTTTGACTTTGCACACAGTCAGTCTGATGAGCATCGTCAGTATTTTCTGAAACGTGAGCTGAGTGACACTTCTCGAAAGAAGTTCATCCAACAAGCTGAACAGTCAATTTTAGAGCAGAAAAAAGTTGAAGCAAATGATGATGTAGACTTTGATAGTTTCCTCAAGCATTACTTTGATCGCTAGACCTAACCCCAATAAAAATAATAACAACAAATGATAAGGCCCCCAATATCATGAACAAGCTAACTTCAATTATTAATAATAATAAAACGTTTTTAATCTTTATTTCATTCCTATTTATCTTCCGTGGCGCAATTGCGGACTGGCATCCTGTGCCAACAGGGTCAATGAAACCAACCATTCTTGAGGGCGATGTCGTCTGGGAGAACAAGTTGGCTTATGACCTACAAATTCCTTTTACCGATATTTCTTTAGCACGTTTAGGAGAGCCTGAGCGGGGGGATATTATTGTCTTCACCTCTGAAGCTGCTGATAAACGCATGATCAAGCGCCTTATTGGATTACCTGGTGAGACAGTTGAAATTAAGAAAAACCAACTCTTTATCAATGGTAAGCCTGCTGACTACTCAAATCTACGTGATCCTAAGTTAGCGCCTTTACGTGAAGGTGATAAAGAAGAGGGTATCTATGCGATTGAATCTGTAGGTAATTTAACCCACGTAATGCAGGTAAAACCAAATTACTATAACCCTACAATGAAAAATTATGGTCCCATTACGATTCCAAAAGACAAGTATTTTGTAATGGGAGATAACCGTGATAATAGTGCAGACTCACGTTATTATGGGCTCATTCCACGCTCAGAAATTCGTGGGCATGCTACGCGAATACTGCTTTCTTTAAATACCAAAGAAAGTTTTAAACCACGCATGGAACGTTTTTTCGAGATGCTCAAATAGGGATACCAATTTAAATAGGGTAGCCCGTTGATTTATAAGCAGGAGGTCATAATAAATCTAACATGTGACCTCTTTCATATGTCAATTGACAGTTCGCCCGTATTTCATCTAAGCGGAATACGGGAGATCGTAGCAACGCGCCATCCCGTATTACGTAAACTTCCTACAGATGGGTGAAGGATGCCAAAATTTTGTTAGATTTATTATGACCTTCTACTTATCCACGAGTATTAGCAATGAATAAAAAGCAACAAACCTTTTATACCAACCCTGACATTCCAGAAGGGATTAACACCTCTGCATCACACCCCTTAGCCACCTTTATAAAATTATTCAGCGCCATTGCTATTATCCTCGCCCTTAGCGCATGGCTATTAGGCAAATCAGGGGACTATCTCGCCTCATTAATCCCCTATAGCAAAGAAGTTGAGCTAGTCTCTCAGTATGACCTCCCTGCCAGTGAAAATGATAGCTCTGATATGCAACTCTACCTAGAAAACCTGACAGAACATATTAGTGATGCAATGGATCTTCCTGATGCGATGGAAATTTATCCTCATTATATTGATGATAACATTGAGAATGCTTTTGCCACATTAGGTGGTCATATCTTTCTCTACAAAGGATTACTTTCTAAACTAAAAAATGAAAATGCTATCAGCATGGTAATTGCGCATGAAATAGCGCATATAAAACATCGTGATCCGATACGCTCTATCGGTCAATCTGCCGCCATTTCAACAGGATTTTTCTTATTACTAGGAAAGTCAAATGTCAATTTACTCGGCTCAACAGGTTTATACACCCAGCTAAAATTTAGCCGTGATATGGAAACCGCCTCGGATATTGAAGGCTTAAGCGCATTAGTAAAAGTATATGGACACGCCAGTGGTGCGATAGACTTATTCGAATTACTCCGTAGTTTAAGTAATGAAGATATCATGAAAGAACCTACCTTCTTTGTTACGCATCCATTGGGAGACAATCGCATTAAACAAATTGAAGCCATTGCTAAAGAAAATAACTGGTCGATGGATAAAGCGGTTACGCCCTTACCTAATGGTTTTAGTACTTGGCTTGATTCCTAATTATTTTTCTTCTAGCAATAACCGCATATTGTCGTTATTGACACGTTCGTAAATCTCTTCAACAGCCAATGTGACATCAACGGATTCAAATACAACGTCTTGATCTAAAAAATAATAAGAAGATTGCCAATGTTCAGATTTACGTTGCACCTCCACTTCAGCAAAATCTTGTTCGAGAGATACATACGCTTGCAGACTTGGTAAAGCAAGGTATTCTAAACGCTTCTCTCCCTTATCTTTAATACGGGTGCTTTTTAGACAAGACTTCACCAATCAAGAACGGAGAGGTTTAGATTTGCTGGTCATCAGAAACATTTTCATCACAAATTACCATTAAATCAGGATGGCTATCAGTTTAAGGAGGGACAGTTCATGTTTCTGCTATTCACCCGCACCCTTCGACAAGCTCAGGAAGCGGTGTCCTGAGTCTACCGAAGGGCTAGTTCCCTGAGCTTGTCGAAGGGTGCGGGTTGTTTGCTATGACTTTACTTGTCCCTCCTTAAGTTGGTAGCCATTAATCTTTGAAAATTATTGAACGTAATATATTGATCATACACTAAGGCTAGTTCATATAATTAGCTCCAAACGGACTCCCATTTTTTTCGCTGTTTTTCTTTATATTTCCGTATAATGAAGTATTAAATCAATAACAACCAGTGTCTAAATAAAAGGTATAAACAATGTGCGGAATTTGTGGAGAGTATCGTCTTGATGGCAGTTTGCCTGAGCTAAATCAACTTCAAGCGATGATGGAGAAACTAGAAAAGCGGGGGCCTGATCATGCAGGGACATTTTCAGATGGCGCGCTAGCATTTGGACATCGTCGTTTATCTATTCTGGATTTATCAGAGAAGGGCAATCAGCCGATGATTGACCCACAGCTTAGTCTGGCATTGGTTTTTAATGGCACAATTTATAATCACCCTGAGTTACGCAACACCTTACAAGCTAAAGGTCATACTTTTTTCTCCACAGGCGATACGGAGGTTATTTTAAAAGCCTATGCTGAGTGGGGACGCGATTGTGTTAAGCATTTTCTGGGTATGTTTGCGATTGCACTTTGGGATCTTAACCAAAAAACACTCTTCCTAGCCCGTGATCGCATGGGGATTAAACCACTTTATTATTCACAGTCTAAACATGGCTTTCGCTTTGCTTCTAATCTACAAGCACTATTGGCCTGTGGTGATATGGATACAACGATTGACCCTATTGCGCTACATCACCAATTTACCTTGCATGCGGTTATCCCCGCCCCACGTACTATTTTGCAAGGTGTACGCAAATTAGAACCTGCCCATAGCCTATTGATTCAAGCCAATGGTGAGCAAAAATTAGAGCGTTATTGGACATT
>DRMS01000254.1 GCA_011322515.1 Leucothrix mucor | reverse complement strand
GATCTTAAAAAGTCTCTTATTTGATTTTTTAAATTGTATTTAAAATACAGATGCTTACTAGCCATGTGTATAGCCATATTTAGTACTATAAATCAAAAACTTAGATTATGGGTATATCAAATCAAATTTTATACTTTAGGTCGAAATAACATTCTAAATATATTTAATATCAAATGGTTATAAAAAATAACGAACTCCGAAACTTGAGTTATTTGTTAAGCCTGTCTAGAGTAACAAAAGAATAAGGATAGATGTTTTTATCATCCGCCCGATGATCTATCCGTTCTACTTGATGCCATTGGTATTGTTTATAGTCTGGAAAAAGAGTATCGCCCTCAACATCTGCATCAATTAACGTCAAATACAAGCGATCTGCTTGTGGTAGAAAGTGGGTATAAAGATGCGAGCCACCTGTGATAAATAATTCCTTACTTTGATTGCTTTCTTTTCTAGCAATCTGCAATGCCTGAGTAGGCGAGGTGACAACCTCACAGCCCCTTATTTTGAGCTCAGGATTGCGTGTAACGACTATATTTAAGCGATCTGGTAATGGTTTTCCAATAGATTCATATGTTTTTCGCCCCATTATAATCGGGCTACCTAATGTAGTTTTTTTGAAAAAGGCTAAATCGGCAGGTAAATGCCACGGCATTTCTTGATCTTTGCCAATGACTCGTCGTTGCTCCGACATTGCGGCAATCATTGATATTTTCACTGCTAGCTCGTTTATTTTACAACACGTAAATTAGGTTTTTTGCGGGGTGGTCGTTTATTACCGCCGCTACCGCCTGAGTTACTACCATCATTATTATTCGGTGGCGGTCCACCATTTTGCTCATCATTAAACATCATGCCTTGACCATTTTCAGCAGCATAGATTGCCATCACGGTATGCATGGGTGCGTAGATATTATAGGGCTTGCCACCAAAGCGTGCGTTAAACATAATGCATTCATTATCGATCACCAGATTTTGTACGGCGGATGGATTCACATTGAGAATAATCTGTCCATCATCCACATATTGCTGTGGTACGGATACGGTTTCATCCATCGCATTGATAACAACATGCGGTGTGACACCGTTATCCATAATCCATTCATAAATGGCTTTAACCAAATAGGGACGGTTCGATGTCATCATGGTCTTATTGCTTTCTCAGCATCAGATAAAGCATTTTGGAACATTTCTCTAGAGAAAACTCGATCCATATAATCCATTACTGGCTTGGCTTCTGAGGCAGGTAAGTCAATTCTGTAGCGTGGTAAACGCCATAGGATGGGAGCAATGGTGCAATCTACCAAGGTAAAATCATTGCTTAAAAAATAGGGCTTTATTTCAAAGACTTCTGCCGCTGAAATAACACTATCGCGCAACTCTTTGCGTGCATTATCCATGCGCTCTTGTTCTCCACATTCTAAATCTTTGGCTAGTGTGTACCAGTCTCTCTCGACGCGAAATAATGCTAGGCGAGAATGAGCGCGGTTGACAGGGTCAACAGGCATTAAGGGTGGGTGTGGGAAGCGCTCATCTAAATATTCCATAATGACTCGCGCATCATAAAGTACCAGCTCACGGTCTATTAGGGTCGGCGCTGTATTATAAGGATTTAATTGTGCAAGATCCTCTGGCATCTCCTCTGGGTTTATTTCTATAATATCGACAGCAATATCTTTCTCCGCCAATACGATGCGCACTCGATGGCAATCAATACAGTCTGGCAAAGTGAATAGCGTCATTACAGAGCGACGATTTGCAACTGAACTCATTTATAATCTCCCAAAAAAAAAAGCCATCCATCGGATAGATGGATAGCTTGTGGATATTACACTAGTACACCAACCAGTTCAAACTGTCAATCTGGCAGGAGTATTATTACTTTTAGTGAACATCTTTCCAATATTCTTTCTTCAACATATAAGCAAATACGAAGAATATGAGTAAGAATATCAAGGTAAAAATACCATAGCTTTTACGATGTAACTGGGCAGGCTCACTAATATAAGCAAGGAAATTAGTGAGATCATGAACGGTGCGATCAAACTCGGCTGGTGATTGCATGCCAGGTTTTACTAATTCTAAATGATCAACAACTTTAGCTATCTTGTGAGACTTAGCGACAGAATAAGCACTTTTAGGGGTAACTTTATACTTACCACCATCCACTGGGTTTGCCTTAACGTAGCGATCGGCTTCTGCTTTTGTG